>DATMWO010000334.1:0-6876 GCA_035562475.1 Methanoregula sp. | reverse complement strand
GAACTCCGGGAAGGGCTCTCGTACCGGATTCAGGGTATTGTTGCAATTGCTCCCTCAACCACGACCGGAGGGCATGTCTCATTCACAATGGGTGATGGTGATCGCACCGTGCGGTGCATGGCTTACGAGCCCACGAAAAATTTTCGGCAGATAGTGCGGAAGCTCGTCCTGGGCGATGTAGTGAGTGCGGTCGGGAGTTACAAGAAGGGGAGTATCAATCTTGAAAAAATCCGGATCACGAAACTTGCTATACCGGTATCATCACGCCCACCAATATGCATCCCCTGTAACAAACGTATGACAAGCGATGGGACGGGAAAAGGTTACAAATGTAAAAAGTGCGGAGCACATGCAGCTGATTCGGACGTACAAGTAATTCCCCGAAATCTGACAACCGGATGGTATGAAGTGCCGCCAACGGCACGGAGACATCTGGCAAAACCGCTATGTCGGGGGGAGCCGGAATATTGAATGTTCATTTGCAACCGAAAGGTCGTTCCTGTGACGAAGGCAGAGCCTTCTCATAACAAAGCGTATCTGCTTCCACGGCATTCTTTCCTGAAACCCGATGCGTGAATTCCTGCGCAGAGAGATGGGAGGAATACTATCAGAGGACGACGGGCGACAACCATACAGGATGAAGCACAGATCTGCGCCAAGCGGATGGGATATCACTGGCTGGTAAACACCGATCCAGCGTTATCATTTGATGGGCTGATGTTCCGCATCGCTGCGGTTGTCGCGGTGAGGTTGAAAAAAGTCCGGTATGCATTCAGTAATGACTGCATCATTGAAAAAAAATTCCCGGATGAAGTAAATGCCCTCCGGGCTCTTCCCCTTCCGGGGTACGTGATCCGAGAGCTCTGGATCAGGACGCAGAATGAGAGGGCTTGGCGCCGGTTCTACATCCTGGCAGAAACGACCGCGGAAATTGAGTTCAATACTGCGGAAAATTACCGGAACACCCACTTCCGGGAGAGGGACTGGGAAAAGGCCCCTTACCGGTTCGATATCCCTTTACGACTCCTTACTAAAAACCTGGCTAAGAGGGATGAAGTCAAATAACCCCTATAAGTGCTCCGTTTGGAAAACGGACGAAGGTCATTTTTTTCGAACGGGAAATTGTGTCCACACGCTTGGAAAATGTTGATTAAAACCGGTAATTTATGAAAAAGGCCAATTATAACCATTTTTAACCCTGCAATTTAGCAGGCCGCAAACATCCCCCTTTTTGGAGGGGGGGTATAGCACGGTCAAAGTGAAAAGAACACCGCTTTTCAGGAAATCCCCTATAGAGAGTCTATTTTCGTTTTAAGCCTTATTCTTCAATTATTTTGATCTCATCTACTGTTAACTCATATAACCCATACACCAGCGAATCGATCTGCCGGTCGGTTGACTCAATCTCCTGCCTGATGAGCCGTTTTTCCTGATCCGTCTTCGCAAGACTCAGGTGTTTGTGTAGCTCCAACATTTCGGTGACGAGTGTGACCATGCGATCGTGCCGGGCTTTGTCATTCGGGTTGTCAAAGTCAATAGTATAGATAGGGAGTCTCGCAATACTTTGAAGAGAGAATCTCAGATATCCACCGCGGATCGATGCTGTAATTTTACTATAATAAAAAGTCATCAACTTTGAGTTTAACAACCCTAACAGGTATTTTTGATTACTGACTATGAAATAGCCCGAATGTGCACAAAAGAATTTCCCAGTTTCATCGAGAGTGAAGTATCCTCGTGGGGCAATATCCGGGAAAAATATTTTCGGTTTTTCAAATTCTTCGTAATACTCACAGGCTCGCAATTCCCACCAGTAATCACCCTTATCAGAACGGATTTCTGCAGCTTTTTTAAATGGCTCAAGATGTTGAGAAATTGCAGGATAATTTTCTTTGAACCACTTCCCCTTATTTTTCGCATCTCCTGATAGTTTGTTCGTCCATCCTTTTGGCATAAAAATAACATTTTTTCCTTTTTCGGGAGGTATGTAGCGTTTGATATTTTTACCGGTTAAAAATGGTTTGATAATTGTTGCGTTCCTTGGATCAGCATCGATTAATTGATTTTTAATTTTTTCATTGATCACAAATGCATCATTCAATCCGGTAATTATTCCCCGATAGATCCCTCCCATTACATATTCTTCCAGCGGCCCCCCGACACTCTGCAACTTCTTCAACAAATTCTCCGTTCGCTTGTCGCTGAGCGTCCACCCGCCATCAGTGAGCATGTGCTGATCCACTGGGTGCCGGTGCTCCTTCACGTATTCATTAAGGCTCGGAAAGTCAAGCGTTTCCAGCTTTGAAACGCAGAATGCTTTTGAAGGTTTATTGTTGGAGACCCGGATGATGCATGGGCGCATCGTCGTGGTTTTAAAGACCGGCAGATCCCCAAACTCCACGATCTCCTCGATCTGTTTTGAAAGCAGAAACTTCCGCAGTGGCCGGGCAGGGTTTGTTCTGAGAAACGTATCTGGAATACAGAAGGCAAGCGACCCTTTGGGTCGGAGTATGTTCAACCCCTTCTCGATGAAGTAACCATAGAGCCCGGCACCCTTTGCGTAAACTTTGTAATGCGTTTGGAAATATTCGTCCCGTGCTTTTACCAATAAGGGCTGATACGGTGGGGGTGCCCCGATTATTGCATCAAATCCCCCGCGATCAAGGACCTGCGGAAATGCCTCCTGCCATGAAAAAGCATTGACCTTGAGACGTTCCTCTGCATTGAACGGGTGTTCCTGCCGTCCGGAAAAGTAGTCATCGGCAATCAGGGCGTTCCCACAACGAATTGTACCTTTCAGACATTCGCATAGTTCCCGCAAACAGTCAGGTGAAACAGGACCATATCCTGACAGCTGGCACTCCTCAATGAACGAAAGCAGGATGATGAAACGAGCCGTGCTGACGTATTCGGGATCGATGTCTGTGCCGTAAACTGACTGGCATGCCAAACCTTGCAGTAACTCTCCTGTCTGTTCCTGACGATTTGGTTGTTCGGTCTTGCGACGGACAATAGCCCTGTACGCAGCCAGCAAAAAGATCCCGGCGCCGCATGCGGGATCGAGGATCCTGACCCCCGTTCTGCACCTTGTTTCCGGTTCCCTGATCATATCACTCATCGTCTTATTCACCACATACTCGACGACCTCCTGCAAAGGGATACCCACGTTTCCGGTATAGAGCACCGCAGACTTCCCGGTACGCTTCACACGGTATCCTTCCGAAACCTGCATTCTTGTCCCAAGAAAGTTTTCGAAGATCACGGCAAGGTGTCCAATTGGGAGTGTGGAAATGGGCACGGGAAATTTCTCTGAATCCATAGAGCGGATAATTTCACGGATCGCATCATCGGGAATTTCGGGAATGGGACGGGAACAGTCCAGCCCTTTCTCAAAGAGGATATCCGGCCTTAACCCGGCCGCTGAGCATGCCCGCGCCATGCGTCGGCTTATGCCGTCACTTCCAGCAAGAAGGGCGAGCGTTCCAGGCTCTACAAACCCGCAATCCTTTCCGATTCTGAGGAAGAGGACCTGTAAGATTGATGAAAAGATTGTGTAATTCAGGTCGTGATCTGTAATTGAGTGATACTCCTGAACCATGCGGCGGGCGAGAAGATCCCGTAAGGATTCAAGTATTGGAAGAAAATTCTCGGTAAGATAATTTAAGGATATTGATGCTATGGTATCTGATTTTAGAGATTCCGGCATTTGGATAATAATTGGTTCGGATACCGATAACTTTGTTGAAGCATGACTATGAAATTGGAGTAGTTTTTATGCTACTCGAACAATTGGAATCTGGAGGAAAACCTGTATTATCAACATTTTTTTACTGCGTGTGTTTTTACAGCGTGTGTTTAGGAGGGAACTTAAAATTACCAGGAACAGGAACAATACTTGTGATACACTGATAAACCTTATAATAAACAAGACTATGACAACAACCGGGGGGAATATAGATCACAATGCAATGCGATGAGCCGGTCACCCAGCTCCATGTAAAACCGAAGATGACCGTGAATGAGCTGGTCATTGGTATGGGAAAAGCCGGTGCGTACAATGGCGGGGCATTGTCAAGGGCCGCAACCATTTATGAACAGATGCTGCGCGACAAACAGGCAACAAAATTCTTCGGGCTTGCCGGTGCAATGGTGCCTGCCGGTATGGGCGGGATTGTTGCCGATCTCGTGAAAGCCGGGCATATTGATGTGCTTGTATCTACCGGCGCAAACCTCACCCACGATATAATCGAAGCGATCGGGTGCCGGCACTTTCACGGGACTGCATTCTGCAATGACATTGAGCTCCGGCATGACGAAATCAACCGTATTTACGATGTTTATCTCCCCAACGAAGCTTTTGAGCACTTCGAGGATTTCATGCAGAACGTCTTTAACAAACTCGACCCCGGGAGCACAATCTCGATCTCCGGGCTTCTCAATCATATCGGAAACAATCTGAAATCCGGCATCCTCCATACCGCTGCGAAAAAAAATGTTCCCGTTTACTGTCCCGCAGTCCAGGATTCGATGATTGGTCTCCAGTACTGGCTTTTCTCACAGACAAATACGGTAACGGTCGATGCATTCGCTGATATGCCGGCCCTCATGGATACCTGCTTCACTACAAAAAAAGCCGGGGCACTTCTGGTTGGCGGTGGTGTGCCGAAAAACTTTATTCTCCAGAGCATGCTGATGACCCCCAACGGCTTTAACTATGCAGTACAGCTTACCGGTGACCGCCCGGATCTCGGCGGACTCTCTGGTGCAACTCTTGATGAAGCCCGCTCGTGGGGAAAGATCACGGAAGAGGCACAGGCAGTTACCGTTTATGGCGATGCGACAATCACCCTCCCCATACTTGTTGCCGCGGTTCTGGAGCGGATGCATCATGACTGAACTGATTCTTGCGCTCGATGTACCTGAGAAGAAGAAGGCGCTTGCTGTTGCACATGCATGCGCACCACATATTGATGCAATAAAACTTGGTTACCCGCTTATTCTCTCATGCGGACTTTCTATAGCGAGTGAGCTCGAGGAAGAAGATCTCCCGCTTATCGCTGATTTCAAAGTTGCCGACATCCCGAATACGAACCGGCTCATCGCAGAGCAGGTATTTGATGCAGGGTTCTCATCCATCATCTGCCACGGGTTCACTGGAAAAGACGCCGTACAGGCATGTGTCGACACCTCTTCCGATTACGGGGGTGCGTGTTTCGTTGTGGCAGAGATGAGCCACCCGGGCGCTACAGAATTCTTCCAGGGGGGGAACGCGGAGCGTATCGCACAGCTTGCGATGGAGTGTGGGGCAGATGGTATCATCGCTCCTGCAACCCGTCCTGACCGGGTAAACGTACTGAGACGTATCGTCTGCAACCGGAAGATCCTCTCACCAGGAATCGGTGCTCAGGGGGGGGAGGCCGAGGCAGTCGCCAGGATCGTGGACGGCATTATTGTAGGTCGCGCGATCTATGAGGCAGACAATCCAGGCAACGCTGCAATGGGTTTTGCCAGAGTCGTTCGGAGTAACAATATATAAATAAACTCCATTCTGTGACCAGATCCGGGTATGCGCGGCTGGTTATCCAGATATTGACCGTTCATGGAGCTAAAAGGTTCTAAATATTTATTAAGGACTTCTGCAATGTTATAGTATGGATTGGACTGCAGATCAACGAACATTGGCTCAAAAATACAAGCGTCTGGACGATATTCCGGAAAAAGAGCGTAAATACAAGTGCCACACCTGTCATCTTATCGTGGAGGAAAAGCCGTGCCCGAAATGCGGCGAGACACACCTTGAGGTCATGTGCCCTCTTGACCATTGCCACTGCACCCACGAGATCATCTCGGGTATTGAGTACTGCCCCTTATGCGGGAAACCTGTCTGCCCGGACTGCGGCTCTCATGATGTTACCCAGATAAGCAGGGTAACCGGCTATCTTCAGGACGTCTCTGGATGGAATGCCAGCAAACAGCAGGAACTCAAGGACCGCATGCGTTATTCTGTCGCATGAGATACCATTTCGATACAAGTACTCTTTTTATCCACGGGAAATTCCGTGCAGCTAGTACCGGAATCGCCGGGGGTCTCCGCCCGGTCACAACCCTCATAAACCACACCGTTCCGATTGGTTGGAACCATGAGGAACCTGAAAAGAGGCTGGAGTTCATTGCAGCCGGCGCTGGTATTAATCAGGAGTTTTTTGGGCTTCTGACAGCAGTACCTGTTCAGCAATGCTGCATACTCCAGTATGATTATATTACTGTATTCATCACTGCAGGTGTCCGACGCGAATCCCCGGCAAATACCGGCACAATTAACATTATTGTGTGCAGCAACGAAGGGATGAGGGACGCGGCGCTGCTCGAAACGATCATGGTCACCACGGAGGCAAAAGCCGAGGCATTGCAGGCAATGAGTCTCCCGCTTACCGGTACTCCCACAGATGCCGTAATAGCAGGATGCGAGGGAGAAATACGGCACTGGTATGCCGGGCGAAGCACGGAGGCTGGCCGGCGTATTCGCGAAGCAGTACTCCATGGTATACCAGAAGCCATCAGACGTCATGACGCGGCAGATCCGTCCGCCCACCCATCATTTTTCATCTTCAGCCGATTCAAGGGGGAGCACTGGGTAGAATTATCACCGCAGGACTGCCCATACTTTCCCTGCCACTTTCCCGGACAGCGATGCGATTTTTGTTATTGCCCATTCTACCCCTGCGAGGACGAGAATATTGGGCAGTGGGTGGAGAGTTCCAATGGGGGAAGGGTATGGAACTGTGCCCGGTGCACACTCCTGCATGAACCTGAAATTGCAGATTACCTCAATGAATTCCCCTTATCGTCACGTGCTGAACTTATACGCTTGAGAGA
>DATMWO010000333.1:0-15630 GCA_035562475.1 Methanoregula sp. | reverse complement strand
TTTTTTCAAGATCTTCGAGGTAGCTTATAAACAGTGTTGCATACATCTGCCTGACCTTTTCACGCTCTGTGGTAAGTTTTTTGTTCTCATAGATATGAATCCGGGAAAACTGGCGCAGTGCAATAAGTGCAGCTTCCACCTCAGGACTGTAAGAAATATACCCCGTATCCTCGGTATCACTGTTTTCGAGCAAATCGTAAATCAGTGTATTGATAATGTCCCTGTTGCAGTCACCGAGGGTATCCCTGCATTCCTGGGGAAGGAGTGTTGAACTCCCTATCAACCCCACCTCCCGTGCGTCCTGCAAATCCCTGCCGATGAAAGCGATGGTGTCGGCAAACTTAACAACACACCCTTCAAGGGTCATCGGAGCCTTTGTGCGTCTGCCATCTGCATTATCCTGCACTTTTTTGTCAAATGCCAGCCATGTTGCACAAGGTTCAGGAGAAATTTTTATATCATCAGTTTCCCCATTGTGGCAGAGTATTCCGTCCAGCACCTGCATGGTCAGGTCACAGTCTTCGATCCTGTCGAGGAATTGCACGCTCTGAACATTATGGAAGAATTTTCCAATCCCGAACCGTTCACAGAGCTCCGATAAGCAGGTTTCCCCATAATGCCCGTACGGGATATGTCCTATATCATGGCCAAGGGCAATTGCCTCAATGAGATCCTCGTTTAAGCGGAGACAGCGCCCGATAGTTCTTGCGATTTTGGAAACGAGCTGGACGTGGATGACGCGATGAGTGATGTGGTCGTTGTCTACAAGGGAAAAGACCTGGGTTTTGTCTATGTATCTGGTGTACGCCCGCGTGTGGATAATACGATCAGTATCACGGGAATAGGGGGTACGGATATCTTCAGGCTTTCTATTGTGCCTCCGAACAGCGTCGGCACTAATCGAGGCCAACGGTGAAAGAAGTGATTCCCGCTTAGCGATGTATGCAAGAATTGATGATTCCTGCCCGGGATCAAATGAACGTTTATGATCGTGAACGGGATTCATTGACAGGACATCTTCCTTATACACCTTAATTGTACCGTAATATTAAAAGGAGCAGCGGTTGTATTCGAGAATTAAGAAAATATTCTGCGGTCAGGTCTTTGGGAATGAAAGTGAATAACCGGTGTGAACTCTGAACCAGTGTGATCTCCTCAATATGTTCAGCACACCAGGGAGGGGACGTTCGACTCAGAAATTGGTGCTGTATACGGGGAAAAAAATTGTGAGGTTATGGATTATTTTCCTCCGGTCAAGCGGGCAATTTCTTTCAAAGCTGTGTTGATAAGATCGGTTATGATGCTGGTGATATCCTCGATTGGCCCTCCCGATCCTTTAATTTTGAGTTTGAGACTCTGTTGCTGGAGATATCCCCCGCTTCTGCCGTTTATTGTAACTTCGGCAGTCACTCCGGTTGGAACATTCTGGGGGATCGTCAGAACGTAGGTAGATGATCTGGGATACGGCCCCTCATAGGTTCCAAGAACAAAGTTCTTACTATATCCCATTGAGCTGACATCCATGGTGAAGTCAATCGGGTTTTTAAATCCTGGATCAGCAGTGATGGCGATGTAATACGTGATGGTATCTCCGGGTCTCCCTTCGGCAGACACGGGAGAGACTGTGAACCTGTACGGGACCTCTTGTGCAACTACGGGAACAATGCAGATCAGGAGAAATGACAGGAAAATAACTGCCTTAATACACGGACCTTTTTGCAGCATACAACATGATATCAGATTTGGGTTAATAACTATTTCCCTCCTTGATAAACCGCAAGAATCATACTCTTGGCTGCGTGATCGATGAGATTCAAATACCTCATTAATTTCTGCTTGTGGACTGAAGCATACCAGGACTTTGTGCAGGATCAAAAAAAGAATAAATTATCGCCCGTACGTAACATACGTCTCGCCATACTGAACGACATGTCCTTCCATGGCCCTGACGAACTGATCTTTAGCAGATCCTGCAGCAAGATCAAGATTGGTATCCAGTCCGTAGACTTTAAAGAAGTACCGGTGGGTCTGTCCACGGGGTGGGCAGGGACCATTGTATCCAATCTTTCCAAAGCTGTTTTTTCCCTGTACTGCTTTGAGCGGGAAGGTGACAACCGGCGTCTTCGGGATGTTTTCCGGGATCATCCTGACCAGTTCCATGTTCCATGCTATCCAGTGAATAAAACCCCCACCCCCTGGAGCATCAGGATCGTTAACAATAATGGCCAGAGATTTTGAGATCTTTGTGTTCACTCCTCCGACATCAATTTCCGGTGATATGTCCTGACCATCACAGCTGCAGTCGCTCGGGAGATTTTTTACAGAAATTTTTACTTTAAGTTCCTCCATACTGTTTTTCCCTCCTTCACGATGGATGATACGCGGGTTGAATAATAAAAGCAGTGTGTCAGCCTAATCGAACGGAATACCGGATTATCGTGAACAGATCGCGACCGTTTCACCAAAATGGATCACGTGCCCTTTCATCGCTGATACAAGCTCATGTTTATGAGAACCGGCCTTGATGTCGAGCATCACATCGAGCCCGAACGCCTTGAACTGGTATCGGATTATCTGACCCTGCGGGGGGGGACCGGTATACCCGATTGGCCCATAATCAGTGATGCCCTGCACTGCTGAGAGGGGAAAAGTAACGATAGGTTCACAGGGTATACCGGGAAGGATTTGCAGTACGGGTGGAAGGTTCCAGATAATCCAGGGGGTGAATGAACAGCAGGATTTTTTAAAAAGGATTGAATACCATAATGGCGACAGATGTCCCGTTCAATCCCCTGCGCGAGATTCCCGGAGAGAGATTTTCGCCATCACAGGTATACTGTTGCGGGAACTCCAGGAAATCCAGTGAAATATTGAGGTGCTCTAGTATATTAGAATCGGACACAGGACAATTAACCTTTCTTTCCCTGCAGACATCTCCACATCTTTATTGTATACGAAAGATAACTGATGAGAGTACAGAACTATATTTTTTTACAGAGGCATCCATGACAAAAAAAGATACAAAAAAAAAGACACCTGATGAAGAATGCGCAAATGAGTGTTCGAGCTGCCCGACTGCCACAACCTGTTCATCAGCAAAGAGCGGGCCTGCGGGTCTGCCCCCGAAAGCAAAGCTTGATGTCCGGCATGTCATTATGGTTCTCTCGGGAAAAGGTGGTGTTGGTAAATCCACGGTCTCGGTCAACCTTGCCTATGCACTCTCCAATCATGGGTTCAGAGTCGGGCTTCTGGATCTTGACATGCATGGCCCTAACATCCCCAAGATGCTGGGTATTGAGGATCACAAGCTTGCAATTATGGGTGAAATGATTGAACCCGTGCACATCACCGGAAAGCTATCAGTCATCTCGATGGCGTTCCTTCTGCCGGACACGAGCACTCCGATCATCTGGCGTGGCCCAATGAAAATGGCTGCCATCCAGCAGTTCCTCAGCGAGGTGAACTGGGGATCGCTTGATTATCTGGTTGTGGACCTCCCCCCGGGAACCGGTGATGAAGCACTCACCATCGCCCAGCTCGCGCCTAATCTCCGGGGTGCAGTAATCGTCACAACACCTCAGGATGTCGCGACACTTGATGCACGTAAATCTGCTAAATTTATCCAGAAACTTAACGTTCCCGTGCTGGGGATTATTGAAAACATGAGCGGGATGGTCTGTCCCCACTGTGGAGAGGAGATCGATCTCTTTGGCAGGGGTGGTGGCAAAAAGATAGCAGAGGAACTGTCGGTCCCGTTCCTTGGTGCAATTCCCATCGATATCGAGATGCGGAAGGCAGGGGATGAAGGACGCCCGTTTATTATACGGCGTGGTGACAGCCCTACCTGGGCAGCTGTTGATAAGGTCATGGAAGCGCTCATCGAAGTTGTTGAGGGATAAAATGGATTACCTGCGGATCCTCTCCGGCAAGGAATTGCCACTCCCGATTTACCGTGGCGTTATTACCTGCCTTGAAAATCCGCTCTCATTTCCCGACCTGCTCGAACCGATTTACCGTGAGGCTATGAAACTTGATGATGACACACTGGACAGGTTCCGGTTCTCGCTGATGCGGCTCCAGCTGTATGCAGATGTCCACCGTAACGAAGATCTGGAAAAAGCTATGCACATCAAGTACGTTGCACAGGTTCTTGAAAAAGTGATTTTCGGTTCTCTGGTTATGGAGCCTGAAGAACCCTCCGCAGACTGATATTTTCGAGATGACCAGAAAATTTTTATCGGGGTGCACATGCAATGGTGATACCTATATGTGCAGACCCGATCAATACTAGCACCAATTACTACTGCTGCAATGGTTTTACCAAAAATACCGATGAATATCCCTAATCTTTCACACTTCAGGAGATACGAATGACATCACGCATGCAATCCCCGCACACAACATGTCCAGGGTGCCAGGAAGAGGTTTTTCTCGACGAGCTTGTTGGTGGAAAATGCCCGCTTTGCGGGTGCTCACTCGAGGATTTTGATGAGTCGTTCGGAGAGTATGAAGGCATCCTCGATCGGTCGGATCTCTCCTGGCTGATCTTCAATTATTTTGTCTTTAAAAAATTTGTCGATCTGGGTGTCCCCCCCCACCAGATTATGGAATTTGTCGCGACCTATGAACAGAATGCAGAGAAGCCCCCTGAAGAGTGGACAAAAACAGAGTTCACCCTTGAGATCCCTATGCATACCTGGGACCAGATCAAACCCAAGCACTGTGTTAAGTGCCAAAAATTATTCTTCCGTGGCGGAAAAAAGTCAATCCGCGGTGACATGCGCCATACGCGACTTATGGTTGAGTATATGTGCGAACGGTGCTGATCTTTACACAATTTTTTTTTTTACAATGCTCGTTACATCGCGTGGGTGACGATGAAGAGAAATATAAGCTCCGAATGAAACCCTCTGAAATTTAAGGAAAATAAAAAGTATACCAGAATAGAGAAAAAAGATCAGTGTTCGTAATAAAAGTCGAGGATTTTCCCCGTCTGAACATCGACCCATGCTACCGCGGGTGAAGACAACGGTTTTGCACGGATGACCTCATCGGTAAATAGTACCTTCCAGGCAAGGGGAATACTTCCCGGGCGGGGAGTGCTATTTTGAGAGGGGGAGTCTTTCCATCTGATTTCAGCAGAGATGATGGCAAGTCCGTCCACTGCTGTCGGGTACGTTTCCTGAGCCTTTTTCAACACTGCAAACGTTGCTCCGGTCCGTGTTATAAGGGGATCAGTGGCCAGGGAAAACGCACTATCCGGTATGTTCCAGCGGCGGTCATATCCACTGATCTCCCCGGTAAGTGAATCGACTGAAATGGTGAATCCTTCCGTATCACAAGGAATGTCCTGAACCAGTCTGTTGTAGACAAAAACGTAATGCCCGGCAACCGTTTTTTGGGGAAATTGCAGCGGGTTATACCGTGCCTCACTTGTGTTGAGGGCAAGTGATACACTGTTCTTATCAAAAATGTAGCGATCTGCAATTTTTTGTGCGGCGTTCATGTCAAGCAATGGATCTGTCTGCCGTCCCTCCCATGGTATGTTGCGGGTGAATGAAAATATCTGGCCGGTCTCCGGGTCCATTGCTCCCGTGAGGATTATCGCATTATCCCGGTACAGGGTAAATACCCATGCCCGCGCAGAATCCGGGCTATTGTTGTACCTCACCCTCACCATTTCGGGATGAAGCAGTGGAAACGCTTCTGTTACAAGATATTTTGCCCTGTCAGCAGTGATTTTGGCATTTTCCTGTCCCGGTGTAAAGAAATCGCCCGTTCTGGCATCAATAAACACCGAAAACCCTGAACCCTCCTCTGAGGTATTTATCTGTTTGATTTTATACTCGTACAAGGTACGATCTGCATACAAATCTGTTTTATTAACACTGATGAGAGAATATTCGGATGCCGGATAATCCTGCCGAAGAGAAGCAGTTGCATTGTCCTGGGACTGCATATCGCTGGTTGGTTGCGTGGTCCCTCTCTTATTTTCCGTGATGTCGCCGGGTCTCATAGCGGTCGTGTTCTGTGCCAGAGGTATACCGGGCTCACCGGAGAGAGTTGTCGGGGTAATTTCCGGGACTGCTACCAGTGACCCGGGAATTACGGGCGGGGGTTGGTTCATTGAATCTGAGAGGGCTCCACTCAAAATCAGAAATACCACACTACCTATAGCGACAATTGTACAGATTACAACAATTTTTTTAATAAGGCGCCATCGCTTCTTTGCCTCAATCTTCTGCTTGTAGCGTTCGGGAAGATATATTGAAGCCGTATCTTTTGGATTTTTATTCACTACTGCCGCCCCAAGTGATTATCTATTATTATGTTCTTTACCAGTAAAAAAAGAACGGGGAAAAAAAATGTGCAGGCTTCAGGAATGAATTATTTCCCGCGGTTTATCCCCGATGATGAAGAAAAAAATAAATGAAGAGAAAAAGGATGCCAACTATTTCTTGTCTGTCACTTCAGTACGCTCTTCCAACCAGTGTTGGTTTGCCCGGTTTCCCGCACACTATACATATGCCCTCTGCCGCGGGAACATGCGGTGAACGCACCTCAGTTCCAAGAATACTGGCGTTTGTCTGTGTTTCAACAGCGTCCCCACACTCCCTCTGCTGGCACCAGTGGATCACTGCCACCCTTCCTTCGTCAAGTGTTGTATTGAGATTATAGAGAGATCCAACAATACAGAGACGTGCTTTCATATTTTCTTCCGCAACGGCACGAATTGTTTCCGTAATCTCTTCAAACACCCGGGTCACTCCTGCTTTAACCGCATCAAGATCAATGGATGTTTTCTCACCGGTACGCTTCACTGCCATCACTTTTCCTGCATCAAGGTCCCTTGGCCCCAGCTCAAGCCGGAGCGGGACACCACGAAGTTCCCACCAGTAGTATTTTGCCCCAGGGCGCATATCCCGTGTGTCAAGTTTCACCCGGAAGCCTGCAGCGGTGAGGTCTGTTTTCAGTTTCTGCGCTGCAGCCATCACATCCGCATGGCGTTTTCCGATCGTAATAGGGACAATTACGGCCTGGATGGTGGCAACTGCCGGAGGGAGGATGAGTCCTCTGTCATCGCCATGTATGCTTATCAGGGCGGCAATTGAGCGCTCTGATATACCGTAACAGGTCTGCTGTGCGAGCTTCTGCTCACCGTTTTTATCCTCGTAGGTAATGTTGAATGTGCGGGAAAAGTGATCGCCAAGATGGTGCACGGTGCCGATCTGGAGTGTCTTGCCATTGGGCATTATTGCATCAACCGCTATTGTGTAATCAGCGCCGGGAAACTTGTCCCAGTCCGGGCGTTTTGAGACGAGTGTCGGGATGCAGAGCCCGTCATAGAATTCGCGGTAGAGCCGGATTGCCTCCTCGACTTGTTCTTCTGCCTCCTTCCAGGTCGCATGAACTGTATGTGCTTCCTTGAATGACGTGATCTCCCGTAAGCGTATAAGCGGACGGGTCTGTTTCGTTTCGTACCGGAACGTGTTTACAATCTGGTAATATTTAATAGGCAAATCAGCATGCGACCGGACCCAGAGTGCATACATAGGATAGATGGCGGTCTCACTTGTTGGACGCAGTGCCAGCTTTACCTCAAGTGGTGTTGTGCCGCCATGCGTCACCCAGTAGACTTCCTCCTCAAATCCCTTGATATGTTCGGCTTCCTTCATAAATTCCTGTTCAGGAATCAGAAGGGGAAAAAGGGTTTCCTGGTGGTCACGGTCGAGAATATCGCGTAGTCTCTGGTATACGTATTTGCGAAGGGCAAAACCATAAGGAAACCAGACATACAATCCCTTGACCGGATAGCGGACATCCATGATCTCTGCCCGCCATAACAGATCATTATACCATGCAGAAAAATCTTCTTTTAACGGCAGGGCGCCCGCATCATCATCCATGAATCAGATCCTTTAAACTACTAAATGTATGATTATTGGTGTAATAAAAGCCTCGATAAAAGCCGCGATTGCTACAAGCGGTAATACGTACAGGATGAATATCCTGGCGAATTTCTTTGCATCTTCTGCAGTATCCGTTCCGTTATACCACTCATTGATAAGGGACTGAGCGAGCAGGATGCCGATCGCTCCTGAAATGATGAAAGCAGGAATCTCGAAAATACCGTGGGGCAGGATTGCAGCGGCAACAAATGCGACGGAGTGATCTTTATGCACGATCTCCATGATTGCTCCAATGAGAATACCATTCAGGGTTATGATGAATATCGTAAGAATTGCAAACGATGCTCCGCCTAAAAAGAGCAGGATACATGCCTCAAGATTGTTGAAGAAGAGCTTGACAAAGATATCCGCGGAATCTTTCCCCATTATCTGACCTGCGACCTCTTTTTCAAATAGTTTCATCAGGTTTTCACCGATTACCGGATGTTGCATTGTTCCGACCCAGCCTACCGTGATCGTAGCGCAAAAGAGAAGGAGTATTACAATTATTGCGTTTGTCAACGGGGAATTAGACATAGAGTACCATCCGCATCATATCACGGATCCCCGGTGCAAGCCCCACTACTATCATGGCGAGCAGCACAAGATGCCAGAACGCGGGATTTGCCTCTTTACGGTAGAGCTCCATGATATAGATTGCCGGGAAGAGCACGACCAGTTTTAACGGGAACATCACAAATGCAGTATGGGTCAGCTCAATAAGACCGGAACCAACAACATGTTGTTCGATATACCGGACTGACGGGTGAAGGTCTATCCCGTAACTCGTTGCACTTGCATCCAGCAGCTGACCAAAAATGAGTACCAGGTAGAGAGGATCGGTTACATATCTCCAGCGGAGGAGGTAGCGCATACATGCCCAGACCAGGAAGGTTGCGGTAAGAGCCATAAGTGGTATAATCGCGAGGATAAAGAGGTCAACATGGGCATAATTGATGCCCCATGCCAGAAGAACGAGGAAAACGACAAATGCCGACATAATACCGGCAAAGGTATAAAATGTGAGAAAACTCTTCGTAAATCCCTGAAGAGTAAGGTAGCGGGAGAGAAACAGCATACTGATGGTAAAAAAAAAGAGCACGAAGTAGATGAGCGGTGTCACAAGTAAAAACTGGAAATCACCCGTAATCATACCGGTATCCTGCACAACACGCAACAGCCCTCCAAGAACCACATAGGGGAGCGTGGCAAGGATAAATCTGGCATCAATTTTAAATCCGATATCAGAAAGCCAGGTCGATTGCGACATCCAGCGGTACAACAAATATACACCCAGGACCAGTATTAACGCATAGGTGAGCGTGTCAACTATGTTATAGGGTTGTCCCATCCTGATGGGATCGATGTAATATTTGTATATGAAATCACTAATCATCCATGATCAGAATGAGCGCAGATGCAATAAAATTACTCAAACCGAAAGTTTTTGACAAGTCCAAGTGGATGCAACTGCCACGCGACGTAATAATCGGGCATGATGTGTTCAGGCAGATACCTTCGGTCTGTGAAGATCTCAAACTTGGTACATCTGCCCTCCTGATCTCAGGAAAGAATACGATGAATCTCGCCGGAGAAAACGTCCGGCAGATCCTTGGAAAAGACTATTCCGTAAAGCCATTTATTGCAGAAGAGATCAGTGTTCCAATCATCAAGAGGGCACAAAAAGCGGCGGCAGGGATGGACTTTGTTATCGGTATCGGTGGGGGGCGGGTCATCGATACTGCAAAAATTGTTTCTTACAATCTCGATCTCCAGTTTATCTCTGTCCCTACTGCGGCATCACATGACGGTATTGCTTCTTCCCGCGCATCAGTTCCGACCGTTGAGGGGCATGCCTCGCTGGATGCCCAACCGCCAATTGCAATTGTTGCAGATACCGGCATCATCGCCTCCGCCCCGCACCGGCTGCTCGCAGCCGGGTGTGCGGACGTGATCTCCAACTACACCGCTATCCTTGACTGGGAGCTCGCCCATCGGGTGAAGGGGGAGCCGATGAGTGAGTACGCAATAGCACTCTCAAAGATGACGGCAGAGATCCTGGTAAAGAATGCCCATCTTATCAAGCCACATCAGGAACAGTCTGCATGGTTTGTTACCACAGCTCTCGTATCCAGCGGTGTTGCGATGAGTATAGCAGGATCATCCCGCCCGGCTAGCGGTGGTGAACACAAGTTCTCCCATGCGCTTGATAAGCTCGCACCCGGTAAGGCACTTCATGGCGAGAGTTGTGGGATCGGGACGATTATTTCCATGTACCTGCACGGTGGGGACTGGAGGGGGATACGGGCATCATTAAAAAGTATCGGCGCTCCGGTGACCCCTGCTGAAGTTGGAATCGATGATGAAACTGCTGTTGAGGCGCTTCTTCTGGCAAAGACTATCCGTCCGGAGCGCTTCACAATACTCGACATGGGATTAACGCGCGAATCAGCACAGAATCTTGTAAAGATGCTTTATGCAGATTGAGGTATACTTGCAATGGCAGAGTCAAAAACGAAAGTGACGCTGGTGGGCACGGTTCTGGCTAAACAGGGAATCGAGTTCATTTACGAAGGTGAAGTTGCCGGCTGTGATACCTGTAAAGTAAAAAAGGCATGCAATAATCTCCAGGCAGGCAGGAAATACCGCATCGTATCTGTAAGGACAACTCACCATGAATGCACGGTCCATTTCGACGGTGCCATAGCCGTGGAGGTTATAGAGGCCCCAATCACCGTGCTTATCAATGCAGATATGGCTATTGTCAATTCAAGGATCAAACCCGAACTATCCTGTTCCAGAAGCGATTGCCGGAGTTTCCCGCTTTGTCATCCGGAGGGATTAGTGGAAGGAGAGAAATACATCGTTGCTTCCGTACTTGGTAATGCTTCGGATATCTGCGAGAAAGGGCGGGTGCTGAAGCTTGTCGAAATTAAGCCGGCGTAATCGTCTTTCCAAATAAATGGATTAAAAATCCAGGGTATCTGTTTTTCATCGAGACCCGGTCTTTAACCCCGGTGCGAAAAGGTACTGATACGATTATCGCGTAAGGAATTGTTCTGCACAATACCAGAGATGTTCTGCGCAATGCAGGATAATTTCGTAGTCTTCAATATCCCGTATCCACCGCGTTGGAATTGCTCCAAACCCCCAGTTAGCCCCGGCCAGTGCACCACAGCAGGCACCAACCGTGTCAGCATCCCCCCCGAGATTGATCGCCGAGAGGATTGCACCTTCAAGTGTGTGGGCGTTCATGAAGCAGGATAGTGATGCATGCGAACAGAGCACCGCGTCAAGCGAGGCAACCGGGGGATACTCCGTATAGTTTCCGAGAATTGTATGCACTTCCTGAATCGTACACAGCGATCGTGCATGACGGAATGCCTTATTTCGGGAAATTCCGCGGCACATATCGCTCACCATCACGTTCAGCCAGGCTGAACAATGCGCGGCAACCGGATCAAAGTGTGTAAGCTGCGAGCACGCAAGACTCGCCTCATAAACGTATGGCGAGGGATAGAAGATGCCGACAGGAAATCCTCGCATTACGCTCCCATTGCTACGGCTTCCGCACAATCGTTTATGCACCAGCCACGCGGCCTGATGCGGCAGGGTGCCGGATTTGACCAGTTTAAAGAAAGCAGAAGAGGTCGGGCCGTACCATTCCGGACGCTTCTCGTACCCGCGAAGTAACCTTAAAATAAGGTCATTTTGGTTAAATTCCCCGCATGCAGCCAGCGATTCAGCCACTGCCATTGCCTGTAATGTATCGTCCGTAATTTGCCCTTTTTTCCGGGAATGCCGCCCTCCGGGAAGCATTTCGGCCACCCACGATTCAGTCCGGGCAGATCCTTCCAGGGGCGCACCCAATGCATCCCCAATTGCCAGCGCAACGAACGATCCCACAGCATGCAGGTTTCCTGTTATAAACCTCACCAAAAAGGTATATGTGTATCACAGGAAATAGAATCAGCTTGCAGAAGGTGATAGTGTGCAAAAGGAAGAGTTGCTGCATTTACACATGTTGATGATTCACATCAAAAAGTACTACGAAGGCCTCACCAGTGAAGAAATTGGAACCAGTCGTTATAATTCCCTTGAAATTTCCCCGGTCCATATTCACAAGGACAAGAAAGCCCACAAAGATGCTCTTCTCACGCTGGGAGATGAGATTGTGACCCATATCCACGGGCGTCATATTCCTGTGGTGAACTATTCTTCAGAGACTGCATCCACAAAAGTTGCAGCAGAACATTAAACCAGTCATGGATGAGGAGAAGGCGTTCCGGGAGATGATCTCCCGCATCCTCACCCTTCAGCCCGGTGATGATGCAATCGTTGCAGTGAAGATCGATATCTGCCGGAAATACCGGTTGCCTGCCGTTCCCAAAAATTCCGCCATTCTTGCAATCGCTCAACCGGCGGATCGGGAGACCCTCCGGAAGATCCTGCTCGTGAAACCCACACGGACCCTCTCGGGAGTAGCTCCTGTTGCGGTGATGACCTCTCCATCGCCCTGTCCGCATGGCAAATGCCTGCCATGTCCGGGTGGACCCGACCACCCGTACAAATCCCCGCAAAGCTATACCGGTGAGGAGCCCGCAGCGTTGCGGGCCCGGGAGCACTCCTACGACCCGTTTGCCCAGGTGCATGCCCGGCTTGAGCAATTTGAACTCCTCGGGCACCGAGTAGACAAGGTGGAGCTGATTGTAATGGGGGGTACTATGACTGCACGGACACCGGAATACCAGGAGCAGTTTGTATCACGCTGCATTGAAGCGATGAACACCTACCCGGGTGGAACAGCAGAAGCTAATCCACGAAGTGTGACTGCCATGCAGGAAGATAATGAGACCGCAGCCATCCGCTGCGTTGCGATCACGTTTGAAACCCGCCCTGACTGGTGCCGGCGTGACCATATTGATAGGATGTTGTCTCTCGGTGTAACCAAAGTGGAACTTGGTGTGCAGCATGTCGATGATACAATCCTGTCGTATAACCGGCGGGGATGTAGTGTGGCAGATACCGTTGAAGCAAACACACTCCTTCGTGATGCAGGAATGAAGGTGGGTTTTCATATAATGCCAAATCTTCCCGGTTCAACTATTGACCTGGATAAAAAAATGTTCGAGACCCTCTTTTCCGATCCCCGTTTCTTGCCGGATTTCCTTAAAATCTATCCTACACTTGTCACGCCGGGATCTGAAATTGAAGAACACTGGGAACGGGGTGCATACCTGCCCTACGATGAGGAGGACATGATCGATCTGATCGCCTATGCAAAGTCGCTGATCCCTGAGTATACCCGCCTCCAGCGGATCCAGCGCGATATTCCGGCAAAACTGATCGTTGCCGGTTCCCGGCACTCCAATTTCCGGCAGCTTGCCCAGCACCGTCTCAAGGTAACCGGCGGGCGTTGCCGTTGCATCCGGTGCAGGGAGATTGGAAGACTTCCATCCCTTGCAGAATCAGAAATCCACGTATCGAAGTATGTGTCCTGCGGTGGGCAGGAACATTTTATTTCCGCAGTATCTGATGATTCAATAATCGGGTTTACCCGGCTCCGGTTCCCTTCCCTTGTATACCGTGCTGAGCTTGAAAATGCCGCTGTCCTGAGGGAGCTCCATGTGTACGGAAGCCTTGTTCCAGTGGGGAAAGATGCTGAGTCTGAAGAATGGCAGCACAGGAATTTTGGAAAAGTGCTTGTCGCCCGGGCAGAAGAGATCACCCTTGATGCAGGTTTCTCCTGTCTGGCGATTATGAGTGGTATCGGTGTCCGCCCCTATTACGAAAAACAGGGATATGAACGCAAAGGACCCTATATGATTAAGGAGCTTTCATGAACCCGGCGACAACCGAATTTCTCCGACAGCGCTTCACTGATTATTATAAAAAAACCATTCTTGTTGCTCCTTCATCGCTTGAGCAGCGGGAATGGGGTTTTGTGCTGTTCAACCCTCATGCACCCAATCTAAGGATGCGCCGGCATGTCGGTTTTTCAGGAAGGGATGAACTCTTCCAGTTCATTCATAATCTCGTGCCCCAGCATACCTACTACTCGACAGCATACTATGAGAAACCAGATGCCGGAACCATGGCAGAAAAAGGCTGGTGCGGGGCAGATCTCATTTTTGACCTCGATGCAGACCACATCGTCCGAGGCCCTTATGACCAGATGCTGGCCAGAGTGAAAGAGGAAACTGAGAAGCTCATAGCGATGCTCACTCTTGAATTTTGTATCGATTCAAAAACTATAGAGCTCGTCTTTTCCGGGGGTCGTGGGTATCATGTGCATGTCAAGGATATCGCTTTCAGAGGATGGGGAAGTGCAGAACGCAGGGAACTGATTGACTATGTCTGTGGGATCGGCATCGATCCTGCCGCAATGCTTTCCGGTAAAAAACCTGCATCTCCGGGATGGCAGTTGCGATATCGTGAAACGCTTCTTGAATATATTCACTGGGTCGGGACCCTGACTGATGAGGAAGCAATAGCGCATCTCACGGGAATTGAGGGAATTGGCAGGGATTCAGCAACCACATTCCTGAAAAACCGCGAGGAGATTATCACGTCGATCGAACGACATCCCACGAGCATGCTCGCAAAGAACCGTGTCCTTCATGCTATTTTCATTCAACAGGAAGGGGAATTTAAAAAACGTCTCCTTTCCCGTGCTGCTCTTGCAGACGAGCCTGTTACCACGGATACAAAAAGGCTGATACGAATGCCAACATCGCTGCATGGCGGGAGCGGCATGCGGGTTCAACCCCTTGAACTCCGCGATCTCCAGGACTTTGAACCGCTTGTAGACGCAGTAGTCTTTTCAATGCGGGATGTAAAGGTTGACCTTATCCATGCTGTCACGATACCGATGCTCGGAAGTACTTATGAACTCCAAAAAGGCATCATTACAGTACCGGAAGCGGTAGCAGTGTTCCTCTGCTGCCGTGGCATGGCGGAAATCAGCTAAAGGGAGAAGACACGTGGGGCCGATGGGGTTGGACGATCTGCGTATCATCCTGCTTTCAGAGCGGGAGACCGGAAGACTTACCGCAGTTGCCCCGGATATCTTTGACAGGGGGCATACGGAACTTGCCTCTCTGATTAGCAAAGTGTACGCTTTTGAAGACCCGCTCTCTGAGGAAGCCCGCTCCCTTATTGAGGAAACACTCGCGATAAAAGAGACCCTCCGGGAGCTTTTTGCACTACGATCCCGCAAAATTCTCGCGCTAACCATCATGCACGCTGAAGGTAATTATTACGATCGCGAAGAAGTGAAACGGATGGTCCCCGTTGAGAAAGAGATGTTTGAAACAGTCACTGCCAGTATTGAACAGTGCAAGGGAATCCTTCTTCACAATGTGCCCCACCGTCAAAAAAATAGTGGTACACCTGAAATAGTCGAAAGTGACGCACTAGGGATAGAGCAGGATGAAGATTCGGGTCTTCCAGAAGTCCTTTATCCACCACCAAAAACAGAGGCATCCCTCTCGCTACAATGTGTACTCGTACGGGTACTTGAGGACATGGAATCCTTTATGGGGATTGATGGGAGGATTTATACTCTTTCAAAGGGAGATATAGTGACGCTTCCTGAGCGGAATGCTGCGGTCTTAAGTGAACGCAACATAGTCTTAAATATCAATCTTTGTAAATAATATTGGTATTCCATATCCAAATT
>DATMWO010000332.1:0-2758 GCA_035562475.1 Methanoregula sp. | reverse complement strand
TTTCGGTCCCCACCCGCAGGTCGTATATGCCACCTATCTTGCAAACCTGCTCAAACCCAAAGTCCGGTTTGCATCGGTGATCGGGTCCTATGGCTGGGGCGGGAAGACCGTTGAAACTATCGTAAAAATGCTTGACCATGTTAAAGTTGAGCTCATTGAACCTGTCATGGTTAAGGGGCTCCCGGATGAAACAACATTTCAGGCACTTTACCGGCTGGCGGACGATATCTTAAAGAAGCACCGGGAAAGTAATATCGTGTAGGAAAGGAGGTTTTGGTATGACGAAATTATTTGAAGTATACAAATGTGAAGTGTGTGGGAATATCACGAAAGTGGTCCATAATTCTGCCGGGCTCCTTGTCTGTTGCGGGAAACCGATGATCCTGCAACAGGAAAAGACAGCTGATGCGGGAAAGGAGAAACATGTCCCGGTAGTTGAGAAATCCGAAAAAGGAATCAGGGTCAAAATCGGCTCCGTTCCCCACCCCATGGAGGAGAAGCATTATATCGAGTGGGTTGAGGTAAGGACCGGTGAGAATGTCTACGTCAGGGGTTTTAAACCCGGGGAAACACCCGAAACGGAGTTCTGTACTGCTGATACAAATGTAAAAGCACGGGCATACTGTACTGTCCACGGGCTCTGGACAAACAAGGTATAGTATAAAAATGCACAACAAAGATGTTCTTTTCTTTTTTCACCCAGGGAAACACTAATAGAGAACCAGAAGGAACCCATTAGTGATGCAGCGGCTTGAGCATCTCTCCACGATTTTTGCTGATCTTGGGGATATTTTCACCTTTATCACACCAATAACCGCTGTTCCCATTCTCGTTGCGATTCTCTTTTCCGAGTGGAACATGATCCTTCCCATGGCGGCAGTCCCTGCCATATTCTTTATCACGGGGATGCTCTTTAAAAAACTTCCCCGCACCAGCCGGGGTGTGCGGCTCTCCACTGCAATGTGTTCGGTTGCGCTTTTCTGGCTTACCTGTGCAATGGTCAGTGGTATACCGTTCATGCTCGGGTTGCATATGGGATTCACTGACGCATTCTTCGAAGGTATGGCAGGATGGACGGGTACAGCGTTTTCGATGATCCGTTCGGTTGATACAGCCCCCCACGCCCTCCTTTTCTGGCGATCCTATATGCAGTGGATCGGGGGCATTGGTATTATTGCATTTATTATTGCATTAGCGAGCAGTACCGGTCTTTTAGGATCAAAGATCTTCCGATCCGAAGGGAGAGAGGAACCGCTGATGCCCAGTGTGATTGCCACGGGGCGTGCGCTCTGGAAAATTTACGGACTATTAACCTTTATTGCCATTAGTCTTATCCTGTTCACCGGGCTCTCTTTATGGGAATCGGTCAATCTTGCTTTTGCGGCAGTATCAACCGGAGGGTTTACCCTGCATGAAGGGGGTATCCTTTACTATAATAATAGCGCACTTCAAATCCTCCTGATCCCGATAATGATCGCCGGTGCCCTGCCATTTAAGCTCTATTATCTCATCCTGGAAAACCGGCGCTGGAGCCTTTTTGGGGATGAACAGGTAAAACTGTTCTTTCTCTTTATGGGTATAGGGGTAGTGGTAATAACCTACGATCTGATTTTTTTCGGGAACCTTGAATTCATGGCGGCACTTGAACAAGGTCTTTTTATGACGGTATCGACTCTCACAACTACCGGTTTCCAGAACGCAGATATTCACTCCTGGGCAGGCATTACCCTGTTATTCCTTACCATGCTAACGCTTATCGGGGGAGCATCCGGCAGCACTGCCGGAGGTATCAAACTAAACCGGGTAGCTCTTGCTTTCCGTACGCTGTTCTGGTGGTTCCGCAGGCTCTTTGTAAGCGGTAAGGTGCTTCTGCCTTTCAAGATCGAAGGGCGGGTAATCCCGAGAGCAACCGCAGAACTGGAGGCTGCAAAGAACATGCTTATCATTATCCTCTCGGTAGTAACCATCTTTATTGCTACCCTTCTTGTGTTGCAGTTCCATATTACAACATACTCCATAACTGACATCGCCTTTGAAGTTGTATCGGCCTTTTCAACATGTGGGACCAATATCGGGTATGTATCCCCTGATATGCCCATCATTTCAAAGTGGATTTTTATTGGTGTGATGTGGGTGGGGCGACTGGAAGTGATTCCTGTTGTGATGCTGTTCATGGCATTGTTCAAAGGATCTGACTAAAACTTTCGTGTATTAAAATGGATTTTTAAAATACCTTAGTTTCTGGCTTTGCAAAAATTCTTTTATGCTGGCAGGGAAGAGAAAGCAGATTAAGACAAAGGAGGGGATATGAGCCGATTCCCCTTACACACCTGCATTTAGATCTTTCATGGTGTTTACACATTTGCAGGAGCACACAGTGGCGGGGATGAAACCAACCAGGGTTTCAATGTTTTCTAACGTCGTCCTGAGTTCGGTTTTGTAAAGTATAAAATACGGGATCCAGATAATACATAAAAAAAATTCATCGGGACAATGATTGTGCCTCGTCCTTCAGCCGTTTTTCAATTTTATGACAGACTGGCTTATCCCAGCCAGGGTATCGAAATTTTCAGGAGTTATCATCTCAACAGGAATTTCAATCTTATATTTACTCTCAAGGAAATCAACAAGCTGAAGTAAGGTGATTGAATCGATTACACCCGTTTCCGATAAAGAGTCGTTATCCTGTAATGAAATCTTTTCATTCAGAAATCCCTGCGTTTTTAAAAATTCCAGTATATCCCCGCGTATCTCATTC
>DATMWO010000331.1:0-5887 GCA_035562475.1 Methanoregula sp. | reverse complement strand
ATCCTGTGCATGGAGATTGCTGTAAATACTATATAAAAATGGGGATGTGATACGGAGGATTCCATGGTGGATTTTTTACGTCGTGAAAATGATGGAGAAGAGATTTACCTGGATTACTATCCCTCTATATCTGCCACGATGACTGCCGCCGCCCCAGACGGGGCGACCCCGCGGCGGATCGATGAATCTTTAAAAAAAACCCACTGCCCCGCCGTGCCCCTGCGAGGCCCTGAAGCGGGTTCTTTCGTACAGAGCACGATTTTTATGGTTCAGTGGTGAACTGAATCGATTCATGACTTTTTCTCCAAGGTCGGATTTTCAGCACGAGGATGAAAAAAAAGTGTTCCTGTTTATTAACCATTAAAAAAGGATGAAGAACGGGTCAGCGATTCTTCATCATCACCGTGATATCTTCAAGGAGTGCCTGTAAATCCTCCTCGTGCTCGACTTCCATCTGGAGAATGCCCAGTATGATGTTGTAGGTGACCGGGTCCTTGTCTTTTGTCTTTTTCAAGAGGCTGTTGTAACTCTTGATAGCGCATTGCTCACCCTTGATGTTCTGTTCGAGCACCTTTATCACGTAGGGGTCATCCGGTGCATCGTACCCGCAGTTCGTGAGTTTGTACCAGTCCTGCGGTTTTGTGACCGGTGTCCCGCCGAGCTGGATAATCCGCGTGGTGAGCAGGACTGCATGCCCGAGTTCCTCGGTTGCATGGAGTGTGAGCTCGGCAATGACCGCTTCCTTGTTGGGCCCGCGGACAATTTTTGAGCCAATCCAGTACTGGTAATATGCGAGCCATTCATCAGAAAATGCCTTGTTGAGGAGCTTTACCAGATCCCCGACATTGGTATCAACAATCTTTCTTCCTAATGTTCCCATGGATTTCACCCTCAAGTGAGTCTTTGAAACACTTGAATATCGACAGTTATCCTTTTTATGCATATCCGTCCGGTGCTTTTTTGGGCTCCGCTGGGTACCGCCTGAAGGATACCAAATCCATAGCGATGAGCGGTGGAATGTTTGACGGTCCGTGAAACAAAATAAATGGTATTGCACTATCGTTAATTACTATTCCGGCGCACTATACTGGGAAATCATGAAAGCGGTTCTTGGTCTGGAAGACGGGGATTATGTGATCGGGGAGGGTTTTGGTATTGAAGGTGAGTGTTCCGGCGAACTCGTCTTTAATACGCTCATGAGCGGGTACATGGAAGCGCTCAGCGATCCCAGTTATTATGGTCAGATTCTGATGTTCACGTTCCCGCTTATCGGGAATTACGGTGCTGATACGCAGAATATGCAGAGTAACCATGTCAAGGCATTTGGGGCAGTCTGCCGTGAGATTTGTGAGAAACCCGATGTACAACCCACAATACGCACGTATTTTGAACAGAACGGACTTTTGGGCATGTGTGGTGTGGATACCCGGATGCTAACCATTAAAACAAGGGTTAAAGGTACCTTACGGGCGGCTCTTGTCACAGGAGATGACAATTTCGAATATGCAGTCGAACTTGCAAAAAAGACCGCCCCTATATCAGACTATGATCTTATCCCTGCCGTTTCCTGCAAAACCCCGTACCGCATTCCGGGAACCGGAAAGAAAATTGCCATTATTGACCTTGGCCTTAAGAAGAATATGCTCTCAAGTCTTTCTGCCAGGAACGGTGATCTGTATGTATTCCCCCACAACGCAACACCGGAAGATATTTTCCGCGTTGAACCGGATTGTCTCTTCATCACCAATGGTCCCGGGGATCCAAAGACCGCTCGGCCGACTATTGCAGCTGTGAAAAAATGCATAGGTGATCTTCCCGTTTTTGGTATTTGTATGGGCAACCAGATCACCGCACTCGCTCTTGGAGGAGATACCTACAAACTCAAATTTGGTCACCGCGGCTCAAATCAGCCGGTCCGGTATAAGGATGGCAGAATTTTTATTACGACCCAGAACCATGGCTTTGCCGTCGATGGAGATTCGCTTCCTGAAGGTTCAGAAGTCACGTTCACCAATGCAAATGACAAAACCGTAGAGGGCTTTGAGAGCGAAGATCTGAATATTTCGTGTGTTCAGTTCCATCCGGAAGCACACGCAGGCCCGCGTGATACGGAATGCCACTATTTTGACGGTCTGTTCAGGAGGCTTTAAATAATGCCCAAACGGCAGAATATCAAAAAGGTCCTGATCATCGGGTCCGGACCGATCCAGATCGGGCAGGCAGCAGAATTTGACTTTTCCGGAAGCCAGGCATGTCGTGCCATGCGCGAGGAAGGCGTATCGGTGGTTTTGGTAAATTCCAATCCGGCAACTATCCAGACTGATCCGGAAATGGCAGATATCATTTATATTGAGCCCCTGCGGACTGATGTGATCGCCAAGATCATTGAAAAGGAAAAACCTGACGGTATTCTTTCCGGTATGGGAGGCCAGACCGGGCTTAACCTTACTGCCGAGCTGGCAGAAATGGGCGTGCTGAAGGATGTTGAAATCCTGGGCACACCCCTGGAGGCGATTTACCGCGGGGAAGATCGCGAAAAGTTCCGGGATCTCATGATAAAGATCGGGGAACCGGTCCCAAAAAGTATGATCCTGAATTCGCTCAGCCAGGTGGATGAGGCAATTAACACCGTTGGCCTGCCAGCTGTTGTGCGCCCGGCATATACGATGGGAGGGGCCGGTGGCGGTATCGGGAAAACAAAAGAGGAATTGATCCGGATTATCGAACTCGGACTCTCCCGATCACGTATCCACCAGGTGCTTGTTGAGCAGAGTGTATTGGGTTGGAAAGAGATCGAATTTGAAGTGATGCGTGATTCTGCAGATACCTGTATCATCATCTGCGGAATGGAAAACATCGACCCCATGGGGATTCACACTGGTGAGAGTGTGGTCGTTGCCCCTATCCTTACCCTGCGCGATGATGAGTTCCAGATGATGCGGAGTGCAGCGATCAAGATTATCCGCGCTCTGGATGTGCAGGGTGGGTGCAATATCCAGTTTGCCTACAATAACGGGAACTACCATGTTATTGAGGTAAATCCCCGCGTCTCGCGGTCATCGGCACTCGCATCAAAAGCGACAGGGTATCCTATTGCGCGTGTTGCAGCAAAAATTGCCATAGGGCTGCGTCTCGATGAAATTACAAACACGGTAACCGGTTGTACTCCTGCTTCGTTCGAACCCACTATTGATTACATCGTTGCCAAAGTACCCCGCTGGCCATTTGACAAGTTCAAGGGAGCGGACCGTACGCTTTCGACAGCCATGAAGAGTACAGGAGAAGTAATGGCGATAGGGCGTACGATCGAAGAAGCCCTCATGAAGGCAAAACGCTCGATTGACACGGATGTATTCCCCCACACGAGCCACAGCGAGATCCGCATGATCCTCTCCCGCCCCACCGATGAGCGTTTCCACTGCCTTTTTGATGCATTCAGGGTGGGGTTTTCGATCGATGAAATTGTACAACTTACTTCGATTACCCCGTTCTTTTTAGAGAAGATAAAAAATATTGTTGAGATGGAAAAGCACCTTGAAACCCACCATGAACTCCCCGACATTCTTGCGGCCAAACGCTACGGTTTTTCCAATGCAGAGCTGGTGAAGATCACGGGGCTTTCGACTGAAAAGGTTGAAGAAATGGCGGGTCTTCCCACCTACAAGATGGTAGACACCTGTGCAGCGGAATTTCCTGCAAACACGCCGTATTTCTACTCCACGTTTGAACAGAGCTGTGAGATTGTTCCGACCGACACGAGGAAAATACTGATCCTTGGATCCGGACCTATACGCATCGGCCAGGGTATTGAGTTCGATTACTGCACCGTCCACGCAGTGAAAGCACTGCGCGATGAAGGTGTTGAGGTCCATATTGTTAACAACAATCCCGAAACGGTATCCACTGACTTCGATACCTCGGACCGGCTTTTTTTTGAACCAATGCAGCTCGAGGATGTTGTGAACATCTTAAAAAAGGACAATTATTATGGTGTGATGGTGCAGTTTGGTGGGCAAAACGCCGTCAACCTTGCAGTGCCTATCGATGAGGAAATCAAGCGGCTGGGTCTTCCAACCAGAATTCTTGGCACGAGTCCGGATGCTATGGACATTGCAGAGGATCGTGACCGGTTCAGTGTACTCCTGCAAAAACTTTCCATTCCCAGCCCTGCGAACAGCTCTGCGTATTCTGAAGGGGATGCCAGGGCAATGGCAGAGAAGATCGGATATCCGGTGCTTGTCAGGCCTTCGTATGTTCTCGGGGGCAGGGCGATGGAGATCGTTCACGATGAGCGCGAACTCGAGACCTACATGAAAGAGGCGGTCAGGGTCAGCAAGAACCACCCGGTACTCATCGATTCGTATCTCCAGAATGCCATCGAGCTCGATGTAGATGCCGTCTGCGACGGCCAGGAAGTCCTGATTGGAGGTATTATGGAGCACATAGAACAGGCGGGCATTCATTCAGGAGATTCTGCCTGCGTTATTCCGACCCAGTCACTTTCCCCGGAAGTATTGGACACGATACGGGATTATACCCGGAAGATCGCACTCGGGCTTGGTGTAATCGGACTGGTCAACCTCCAGCTTGCGGTCAAGGACAACGTGGTCTACGTCCTTGAAGCAAACCCGCGTGCAAGCCGCACCGTGCCGTTTGTATCGAAAGCCACCGGGATCCCTGTCGCCAAAATCGCCGCGAAAGTTATGGTAGGAAAGAAACTGCGCGATCTCGGGTATAAAGAGCGCGTGCTGAAACACGTTGCCGTCAAAGAGGTACTGCTCCCCTTTAATAAGCTCTCCGGGGTTGATACCATGCTCGGTCCTGAAATGAAAAGCACCGGTGAAGTGATGGGGATAGATTATGATTTTGGTCTTGCCTTTTACAAAGCATGCATTTCAGCGGACAATGAACTCCCGCTCAAGGGCAATATCTTCATATCGGTAAATATCGAGCAGAAAGAAGAGGTAATTCCCATAGCAAGGCAGCTGCGCGATCTCGGGCTAATATTGTACGGAACTGAAGGGACCGTCGATTACCTGTATGAAGCGGGTATTGAAGCACACCTGGTGAGGAAATTACAGGAAGGGTCTCCCAATGTTCTCGATATGATGCGACATGGAGAGATCCGCCTCATCATCAACACCCCTCAGGACAAGCAATCGAGGCAGGACCATTACCAGATCATGCGTGCGGCAGTAGATTTCGGGATCCCGTATATTACGACGCTCCAGGCAGCGCGTGCGGCAGCACTTGCCATTGATGCCATCAAGCGTGAGAAGGTTACGCTGGAACCACTTGGTCATTATCTGAAGTGAATGTGCAATAAATCACCCGCTTTTTTTATTTTGTTATATACGTTTTAAATCATGGATTCGTACAATACTATCCATGAGAATGCGGTGTATAGTACAAATTAATTGAATATGCTTATATACCGAAATAACAAAAAAAGATGCATGAAGAAATTATTTGTTGTTCTCGCGATCCTGTTCATCGGGATTCTTCTCGCGGGCTGTACATCCCAGCCTCCAGCACCTGTAGTCACTCCGACACCGACGCCGGTCCCAACGACTGCTCCTGAAGTCCGGGGCTGTTATGCCATTGTTGCTGATGATCCCCAGTTCTCAGTACTCGGAACAGCACTCAGGGCAGCGAAACTTGAGAATGCGTTTGATAATGGATCATTTACCATTCTCGCACCTACTGACACGGCATTCGCGCAATTACCCAACGATACTATTCCGTCTCTGCTGAAGAATCCAGAACAGTTGAAACAGGTCCTGCTGAACCATGTAATTGACAAGACTCTGGTATCTGCTGAGGTCATCAAGGTTAATGAAGCAAAGACCATGCAGGGAACTGTCCTGAAAGTCAATTATACCGGTGA
>DATMWO010000330.1:0-3718 GCA_035562475.1 Methanoregula sp. | reverse complement strand
GAGTCGAGCTTGAGTTTTATCCCGCACTCTTTCTCCCAGGGTCTGATGCTCTGGTTGTAGAACTGCCACCAGCTCTGGGCTTTCACCCCTTTGGGGGATCTGCCGTACCGGTAGTGCTCGAACTTCTGGATACCCAGCGGTGGGAAACGTTTGCCGGCACCAATCTCCTGCGCAAACCGGATCAGTTTTGGTATCTCTGCATTATTTATTCCGGGTATGAAGACGGGTGCGATAAGCAGGTCAATCCTGCTCCTGACGACCGCTTTTGCTGCATCGGTAATCTTTTGAATATCATATGAGTCAGTACCTGCAAGGAGCTGTGCGATTGCCGGATCAAGTGCGTGAAGGGAAAGGTTAATCCGGTCAAGTCCTGCCCCTTCAAGGGCTGCGATCTTTGCCGTGGTGAGCAGGGTACCATTGGTCTGGAGCGAAATGACACTTACCTCTCCAATATTCCTGAGCGCCGCGATGAGTTCGGGAAGATATGGGTACATCACCGGTTCACCCGGCGAATCAATATGGCATTCAACACCCGGTCCCTTGAACCCTGCAATTTCCTCAACGGCTTCTGCCAGGTACGCCATCTCAACTTCATAGCTGGTGGCACGAGTTGTTGATTCAGGTCCGGCATCCACCGAACAAAATGGGCAGTTTAGGTTACAGCCGCAACTCGGGCGTACCTGCAGAAGACTGGTACCACGGTCGATTATGCCAAAGTAGAGCGAACCGACAAGGGGAATTTCGGATTTGCGGGTGATTCTGATGTGGGTCATGAAAAAGCGGGATAATTTAGAAATAGTAGTTTTTTCTCATACGTTTTTGAGCCGGTAGCCCCTCCATTCACCTCTGGTAAACAGTGGAGATGGATCTTTTATCCGGGCAAACACAAATTCAAATGCATCCTGTTCCACGCCGTATCGTGAGGTTTTTTTGTTGTACCGGACGAAGGCATCATACATTTCAGCCCTTGGGACACAAGCCGATGGATCAGCGATGAGTCGTTCCCGGTGAAAACGCCAGATCCGATCAAATTCCCTGTCTTCCTCATTCAGCGGTTTTAATCGTTCCTGTTCAATGTTTTCTGGGGTCTCCCGTTTTTCTGACACGCAACGGAGATCGTTATAAAAATCCCGGACGGTTGTAAGACCCTGCCGGAGGTCGTTCAACTCCATCTCAAGTTTTTTGATCTTCCTTTTCTGGCTGATGATCTGGTCAGATAGCTCCATGGCTGGTGGTTTCCTTTTTATGTTCCATCCTGATAAAATGGTCGCCCCACGCACACACCGGACACATCAGTCCCGTAGTTCCCGTAATTTTCCTGCATACACGCACTGTCCGAACGAGACGCAACCATCCCCGAGCGGGTAGTCCGAGTTGATGACACATTCACAGGAATGTGAAGTTATTTCCTTACGGATGGTCTCCCGGATTGCATGGTTATAGGCCACACCTCCGCTCAGGGCAATCTTATTTATCCCGTCCCGGTCCACTGCATGAAGGGCGAGCTGTGCGATTCCCCGGGCGAGGTTGTACTGGAAGGAAGCGGCGATATCCCGGATTACCCTCATATCCCGTTCCGGTGCTGCCAATAAGCGGGCAAAGGCTGTCTGCATGAGGGAACGGCTTGAAAGCACCTCACACCTGTTCAGCGTGGTAAAACTAAGATCCCACGGTTCAGCGTGTCCACCAATTGCAGCGGATTCAAGCTTCATGGCAGGCTCACCGTCATAGGTACGCTCCCGGCAGATCCCCAGCAGGGCGGAAGCAGCATCAAGCACCCGCCCGGTGCTGGTGGTGCTTATGACATTGAAACCCCGCATAACCTGTTTCTGGAGCACGCCAAGCTCAACATCAGACCAGCCGCGATCACCAAGAAGCGACAGGGTGTTGTTTTCCATGAGAATTCCGTAGAGCATCCGTTCAGGAAACCGGGTTGCAAGATCTCCTCCCGGCATGGCAACCGGTTCCAGATGGGCAACGCGTTTGAGATCCGGCACCTGCCCGGAGAAGATCTCGCCTCCCCAGACTGCCCCGTCATCACCGTATCCAACCCCGTCAATCGCAATGCCGATGCAGGGTTCGGGGGTCGTCGCTGCGATATGCGCACGGTGGTGCTGTACCGGGATGAGTTCAAGGCCGTGGTCTGAAGCGATCTCGCGGGCGAAACGGGTGGAGAGGAACTGGGGGTGCAGGTCATGAGCTATCACATCTAGCTTTGCCCCGAGAAGCCGTTGCAGGTTCCTTACGGTTTCCTGCAGGTATTCAAGTGTCGGCGGATTGCGAACATTTCCGACATGGGGTGAGGTGATCGCAAAGCCGTTTTTGTAGATCGTTGCATTTGCGTTCAGCTCCGGGCCTACACCGAGAATACAGTGCTTCCCCAGATCTATCGCTGTCCTCTTCGGGGCAATTCCGCGGGAGAGCCGGATGATGTAGCCGTCCCTGATTACTGAATCGTCACACCGGTTCACGATCTTCCGATTATGGGTGAGGAAGAAATCTGCATCCCGGTTCAGCTTTGCCATGGCCTGATCATTATCCGTAATCATCGGGTAGCCGGGCATATTGGCACTCGTCATAATAAGCAGCGGGTGTTTCAGGTGGGAGAAGAGCAGGTGATGAAGGCCGGTATACGGCAGCATGCAGCCGATCGTATGGAGATTGCTGATTGTTGCATGGGCAGTCTGATCACGTTTTTTTAGGACAACAATAGGGTGAACCGGGCTTTCCAGGCTCTGTTTTTCCTCCCGGGAAATTGTCGCCAGCCGATCAATATAATCCGGACGCACCATGATGGCAAATGGCTGTTCGATTCTGCCCAGACGGCGTTTGAGTTCATTGGCAGATTCTTCGATGCACGCCAGGTGGAATCCCCCCACACCCCGCATTGCAAGGATCCGGCCTGCATCGAGCAGTTCCGCTGCCTCCTTTATTGGATCCAGGCCTTTAACCTTATTTCCGAGAGTATCGGACAGTTCGATTTCCGGGCCACAGGTGCTGCAGGCGATTGTCTGTGCATGGTGCCGCCGGCAACCGGGATCTTTATACTCCTGTGCGCAGATTGGGCATGAAGGAAATTCTGCCATGGATGTCCGTTCACGGTCGTAGGGGATTTCATGGATGATACTATACCGGGGTCCGCAGTTTACACACGATGTTGCCCAGTAATTTTTATATCTCCCGCTTTTATGGAAAATATCGGTAATACACTCACCACAGATCGCCACATCGGGGGGGATCATGCCGGTCATTGAACCGGTACCGCTCGGCAGGATAAAAAATCCTTCAGGGATTTCCCGGAGGCTCGTGGTGACTTCTACAGAATCGATCCGGGAGAGCGGGGGACCGCGGGACACTGCAGCCAAAAACGTTTCAAACTGCTCACCCCGTGCAAAAATCTCCACCTCACTCCCGAGATTTTTGACCGTGCCTGAAATTCCCCGTGCATACGCCTGTGCATAGACAAACGGGCGAAACCCGACACCCTGGACAATTCCACGAACTGTGATTTTACCCGTTTTTTGCATGGTTGTGCCGCAAAAATTTATTGATTCAGGGAACCATATAATTATAGGGTTTTATCGTGCCGGGCCATATTCGAATTGTAAACGATCCCGTTGAGCTTGTTCCTCTCCTGATGACATTCAACGACCCATCTTTTAAAAAGGTCTATGAACTATTGAACAAATCTTGGATGACTGAAGATGAGATCCGTACA
>DATMWO010000329.1:0-7167 GCA_035562475.1 Methanoregula sp. | reverse complement strand
GACAATTTCTGCATCAAAACCGGATACTATGATTTTTTGGGGAAATGCTCAATCCTGCGCTAACCGCTATAAGGGGTTTCACCCCCTCCGCTGTGGCTCCCCCTTATGCGATAAACCACCCCGGACAGGTACTCCGTCATCCTCGCTCTGCGCAGGGGCGGTATGTGGGGGACAGGCACGGTCCCCTCCTTCATCGTACCTGCATCCTGAATTTCATAGCAGGGGAAAAGGAATTCTGCAGAGCCTCTTTTTTGACAGATGGATTTTCGGACCGTATGGGGATCATCAGGTCTATCGAATCCGGAGGTCGCGTACAGCAGCGGTGGGGCACCCAAAATCCAAAGCCCATGGGAGCGTCATCAATGCGTTTTTTGATACATCGTGAAGAAATGTCAGTCGTTAAAGTGTGACCATACCCTTTTTTTACCAATTCCTGTTTTAACGCGCGTACTTGGTAATCACCGAGGTTCAGCTACGGGATTCCTTCGGGAGGTCGGGAGTCTTTGTATCACTCGGGAAATGGATAAGGATGACTGGATAATCCGGTAATAACAATGGTTGCCTGTCATACCTTTTAATATTTAAACATGCCATTTTTCCTGTATGCGGGGAGAGAAGCTTTCAGACGCGATTGTCTACGAGAAGCTGAACCTGTTGAAAAACGATTTCTTTGGCTACATCAGGAGCAACTCGGAAAAAGTGGACTCCAACCTGCCGGTTTTTTATGGACATGTGGTCTCTGCACTCGAGAATTCTTTTCCGGATATTCCTGATGAGACCTATGACGAATTTATCGATCATATCACGTTTGAAGTACTGGATGCAAGTAAGAACAGCGGGGACTTTGAATTTGTCCGGAAGATCATCCATAACGCTCTTCGCTTTAAAAAGAAAAAAGATGCAGAAACCGGAGTCAATATTGTCGTTGGCCTGAAATTATTAAAATCCGGTGACTATCCCCATGCCATCGATTACCTGAAATATTATGTCAATCTCGATGCCAAGATTGGCACTGCGGTAGGATACTGCTATTATACCCTTTCCCTTCGTGAGTTCAGGACTGATGATGAGTCTGTTCATAACCAGCGTCCCGGTGAGATGGAACTTCTCGCCCGTGAAACCCTGCTGAATCTTGCACACACATCGACACCATTACACACGATGAAACAGCTGGAACTGGAAGACCCGTCGTTCCTGGAGAAATTTTTCTGGCAGATGATTTTTTTGGGACTCGAGTGGTTCCCCAGTGAGCGATGGTTCCTGGAAATCGGGTTGGAGAACGCAGCTCTTGTCCATGACACCGAAATGAGAAAGCGGTTGCTGGATATAAGTTCTGAGCGGTTTTACAATGATTTTCATTTTCTGCGGGTGATGTATTATTACTACCTTGACAACCGTGATGCCAGTGGTGCTGCTGGTGTCCTCAACCATCTTATCCGGCAGTACCCTGATGATCTCGAACCCATTTATCTCGGACTCAGATTTTCTCTCCTCACGAAAAAAAAGATCACCTACCACAGTTTCAGGAAGCTGGCGAACCAGAAGGGCATGCCGGTCCATACTATCCACCTTTTTGATATTTCCTTTGATCTTCTCAACGGTGACAAAAAGGAAGCCATGGACCGGATTGCGGAATTCGAAAAAGAATTTCCTCATTTCCAGTACTACGCAACTACTCTCAGGTATATAGCACATGATTTCTTCTCGAATGATGAGATGCAGGTCAAAAAGGCAAAAAAAGCCTTTCTGGACTCAGTTGACCAGTATTGCTCCGAAGAAATCAAAAAGAAAGGCGTTTCACCTTCGCTCGTCGATGTTCCAAAATAACCCGAAATCATGTTTATTTAGCGAAAATAACCCGAAATATACGTCTATTCTTGACCCCTCTTAAACGGCCACCCGTGGTGATTGTGTGGCCGAAACCGACCAGGAAAGGCTGAAGCAGGGTCAGGATCAAAACTCACGCAGCTGTGATGGTCCGGAATTGGGGCGCTATATGGGGTTATTTTATCAAACAATCCTCAAATATCCGATTTCCTGGACATGATCCCATCGGAGCGTTTTGGGGGGTTTTCCGGAGGGGAAAAAGAGCAAACGGAGCCCGGAACGGGCTGATTTTACCCTCAGAAGTGTAGTACCTGCGATAGGATCCTGGAAAAAAGGGTGTCAGACAATATCGCAAATAGGGGTGGAGCACGATTGACGTGACGAACCTATAAAAACAGGTCAAAAAAACTGATTACACCGGGAGATTGTCAAGGGGATTTTTAAAAATCCTGTTGACCCTCCGGTTCTCCTAAGAAAAACCTTCGGAAATAATCAGAGATTGTTTGATGTCCCGTCTGCCCTGCGGATTGAGACCTTGCCGTCATTGGCCGGCAGGAACGTGACCGATCGGCCAACCTTGCCCCCGACATCCTCTGCAGCCAGCTGGATATTGTGCTCTTTTAAAAGAATCCTGACTTTTACGGCATTCCTTTCACCGATATTGAGGTTGGTGCCAAAGTACTCAAACATGCATGCACCCCCCGCTATCTTCGCAACTATAGACCTGTTCTTGCATCCAAGAGCTGCCATCTCCTTCACCAGCAGGGGAACTGCCGTATCCACGTATTTCCCCGGTCGATCCATCCTGCCGCTACTTTCGGGCAGCATGATATGCACCATTGCTCCGAGCCTGAGGTTTGGATCATACATGGTAAGCCCGATACAGGATCCCAGTCCTATGGTCATCATCGGGAAAGAACCTACGCGGTATTCTCCAATTCCGATCATCGCCGTTTGTTCGTTCTGGGGTAGGTGGTCGGACATTTTCAGGTACTAGGGTAACGAACCGGGCTTCATCATGTTTTCGAGCAGTTCAATTATCCTTAAAAGTGTGCTTCTTTCCGGCATCATGATGATATCGCTGTCTACCTTGTACTCTTCACAGACAAGTTCAGTGGAGAACAGCAATACCTCATCCGTCTCTTCCTGCATCTGGGCAATGAGCGACTGCATGGCTGCATGTGCCATGTCGATCGTGAGTGACGGGGGGGACGGAAGCATCACAAAACCGAGCAGTTCAGCGGTGGCATCAAGAAAGGCTGAGACCATGATATTACCTACTTCAAGCAGTGCACTCTCGTCCATCTCACTGAGGGGGCGGTTGATCTCTGTTAGTCCGAGCATCGTGTTCGTCATGCGGACTGCTGACTCCCGGGTGATGTAAAACAGGATATATCCCCCGTGGGGAATATCCCCCTGGAGCTCGAACGCCACCATCGCCGCCGATTCTTCACCCATGTACTGTCCAAGTTGTGATAGATCCACCACTCTGATGGCGGGGACACTCATCTCAATAGAACTTCCCAGCATCTGGGAAAGCGTAGTCGCTGCATGTGCAGCCCCGATATTGCCAAGTTCCTGAATTGCATCTGCCTGAACTGCCGATAATTTCATGATCTTCTCCTAAATAATGGTGTTAACATCAAGCACCGGCACGACGCCACCATCTCCAAGGATGGTAACACCGCTCACGCCCCGGGTGTTGCCGATAAAACTGCTCAATGGCTTCACAACTACTTCCTGCTTGCCTTCAACGACGTCCACCGGAATACAGCACTTCCGCTTCTGGTATTGCACAACAATAAGTATTTCACAGGAGTTGGAAACCCCGACCATCTCATTCAGCCAGAGAATCTGAAGTACCTCGTCACGCAGCAGGATTGCTTCGCCTTTTCCTATGTGGTGGGTTGTATCCCTTTTGAAATGTGCTACTTCAACAATACTGCTGATCGGGATACCGAGTCGTTTTCCATTGACCCTGACGATCATCACATCGACAATCGCCATGGTCGGTGGGAGTAATAATTCAAACCTGCTTCCTTTCCCCGGTGTTGTTTCCACCCGGATTGTACCTTTCAGCGCCTCGATAGACCTTTTAACCACATCAAGTCCGACTCCCCTGCCGCTGATGTCGGTTATTGTTTCGGCAGTAGAGAAACCAGGCTGGAATAGCAGATCAATCGCCTCTTCGGTTGTTAATGTACCGGCAACTTCCGGTGTAATCAGTTCCTTTTCGATTGCCTTTGCCTTGACCTTGTCGAGATTGATTCCTGCGCCGTCATCGATAATTTCAATGATTACATTGTCCCGGTCACGGTGTGCAGAGAGCCTGACGTTCCCTTTCCGAGGTTTTCCCCCCCTTTCCCGCGCATCGGGAGATTCAATCCCATGATTTACTGCATTCCTGATCAGGTGGAGAAGCGGATCATTGAGCCCGTCCATAACACTACGGTCAAGTTCAGTCTCTCCCCCTTCAATAACGAAATTGACGTCTTTACCATCGTGCTGGGCAACATCGCGGACAACTCGTGGCAGGCGGTTGAAGATATGGTTCAGGGGAATCATCCGGATGATCATCATCAGGTTCTGAAGATCGGAAACGGACCGGTCCACCATGGCAATCGCTTCGTCCATTTCCTTTATTTTGTGCTGTTCGGCAATCTGTTTCAGCCTGCCACGGTTGATAACAAGATCTTCGACCAGGTTCATGATATGGTCAAGCTGCTGGATATTGACCCGGAGATTCTTGATCTCCCGGCTTTTATCAGGAGTGGACGTTTGTTTCGCATCAGCCCCGGTTGTTTTTACGATCCCGGGGACTTCATCAGGAGACGGGATCTCCCGGCTTGTATCAGGAGTGAACGTTTGTTTTGCTTCAGCCCCGGTTGTTTTTGAGATCCCGGGGACTTCGTCAGGAGACGGGATCTCCCGGCTTGTCTCAGGAGTGGACGTTTGTTTCGCTTCAGCCCCGGTTGTTTTTGAGATCCCGGGGACTTCGTCAGGAGACTGGATCTGCCATCTTTTTTCCCGGGGAGAGGGTTGTTTTGTACCAGTATCGGCTGTTTTTTGGCTCCCGGGGACGGCAACGGGAGTTGGAATCTCCTTTTTCTCTGCAGCTCGTATCTCAATTTCAGCAATATCGGTTCCCGAGGCTGCAGTTATTAACGCCTCTTCGCCGGCATCACTTGCGATAATGAGTTGAAGTGTACCATCAAATTTCCCCTCGTCTATCGCTTCCAGGGATGGATTAACCGAAAGGATAGTACCAAGGGCATGTAAGTTACCGATGGCAAGCATAGCACGCACGTCCTTCATTGTGCAATCGCCTGCGACGATGATCTGCATCTCGTATTCCTGACAATACTCCCCTTCAGGTATCGGGGGAGATTCAGGAATCTGTTCGGCAGGTGTCGGAATTTCCGGGATCTCAGTTTTCTCTTTTGGCGTGAGACCCTGCTCCTGAATCCATTGCTTCAGGGCATTGACTTCGGCCTCCGGATTTTTGGATGAAGAATCTCCTCCCGATTCTATGTCATCAAGCATCTGCTCAATGATATCGGAACATGCAAGGAGCAGGTTTACCAGGTCAGGGGAAATATCCGCGGCCCCGCTGCGGATGAGCGAGAAGACATCCTCCATAGAATGACAGAGGTGCTCCATGGCGGAGAAACCCATGGATGCAGAAGCTCCTTTGAGTGTATGGATTGAGCGGAAGATTTCATCTATGGCTTCCTGGTATGAGCCCAGTTCAAGGAGTAAAAGGTTCTTGACCAGATTCTCGTGGTTTTCACGGGATTCGGCCACAAACAGCCCGCGATATGCCTCAAATTCAGACACAGGTTTCCTCCATCATGTGAACTACCCGCTCTATCTCTTTTGAGAGTTTTCTCAAAGGGAGGATCTGATCGACCGCGTTATTCCTGATCGCAGATCGTGCCATCCCGTATACAAGACAATCCTTCTCATCACAGATAAGGCTCACGCCGCCGGCTTCTTTTATTGCATGTGCTCCCTCACCCGCGTCATTTCCCATACCGCTTAAAATGACCGAGAGCGCGTTTTTTCCATAGACCTGAGCAGCGGATTCAAAGGTCTTATCCACTGCAGGTCTGACCCCGTGGACGGGAGGTGAGGTGGTATGAACGATACGCCCGGTTGTTTTGCCGTTCTCTCCCAGCACTCCGGAAACGACCGTGTGGACACCTGCTTTCGACAGCAGAATTTTTCCGGTTTCAAGCATGTCCCCGTTCTGGGTCTCTTTGACTGGCATGGAGGCAATCCTGTTGAACCGCTCGGCAAGAGGGGCAGTGAAACCAACAGGCATATGCTGGGTGATAATCACACCCGCAGGAAGATCAGGAGACAACATGGAAAGCAGTGTATCGACCTGCTGTGGTCCCCCGGCAGATGAGCCGATGAGCACGACCCGGTCAGCGGACGAGGCAGGTGACGTGGGGGGTTTGTGAGAAATACCGGGTAAAGAGAGTGTGGCAAGATGCTTGACTTTGGAAATTAATTCTTCGCCGATTTCCCGTACGTGAGGGAGATCTTTTGGTTTCAGCATGAAATCATCTGCGCCGAGACGAATCGCATCATGGGTCATCTCAGCGTCTTTGGAGGTAAGGGAGCTCAGCATCAGGATTTTCGGATGCTTTTTACTATTCCGGAGTTCTTGTAAAACCTCGAGACCGTTCATTTTGGGCATCTCGATGTCAAGGGTGATGAGATCGGGATTGAGCGTCTGGATCTTTTCAAGTGCATCAAGACCATTGGACGCAGTTCCCACTATTTCAATGGAGGCATCTTTGGCCAGCATGTCCCTGATGACCGTGCGCATGAACACGGAATCATCAACAATGAGAACTTTCACCATAGTGGTCAGGAAGCCAGGACGTTTTTGACTTCTTCCAAAACTTTCGGAGCCTGGAACGGTTTGATAATATACCCTTTTGCACCGGTCTTGATGGCGAGTTTTACCATCTGTTCCTGACCGACTGCGGTACACATGACAATCTTTGCTGCCGGATCGAACTCTTTTATGGCTTTTAACGCTTCGATCCCGTTGAGTTTGGGCATCACGATGTCCATGGTCACGAGATCGGGTTTCAGCTCCTTGTATTTTGTAACGCCATCCTCGCCGTCCCCTGCCTCACCGACGATTGTATGCCCCCCGGAGAACAGAATATTTTTTAACAGGGTTCTCATGAAGAGCGTGTCATCCACAATCAGAATTTTTCCCATTGACGATCAATAAAATAATTGGTAGATTATTCCATAAAGAAGTATTGAATTCATTATCTGGAGAAACAGACAAGATTCGATTCGGTTCGTACGCCGGGG
>DATMWO010000328.1:0-4529 GCA_035562475.1 Methanoregula sp. | reverse complement strand
CCCCCATACCGCCCCTGCGCCGAGCGATGATGACGGAGCACCTGTTCGGGGTTTATCGCATCTGGGGGAGCCACATCGGCTGGGGTGACACCCCTTTAAGCGTTTAGCTTGGAATCCGAGTATTTCTCCAGAGTCTCATTTCCTTTTTTTTTTAAAACATTTCTCCGGAACCTTGCTTCCAGCTGGCTCATCCCCAAGTGCTAAATAGCAAAAAACAAAAAGAATACTGCCGATACAGCGCATCCATAGGTCCCCGGGTGATTGATTGACAAGCGTCTGTAGATGATCCACGGGACAACCCGGATGCGCGACAGGCGACGCCCGGCAGGGTTTAAACACAGGTGAAGAACGGCAGCACGCCACTGGTGATCCATGTGCGTTTATGCCGGGCAACATTCCTTTACAGACGGTCAAGTCCATGCCAGATTTTGCTGATGCTCTTTTGGAAGACCGGCATGGAACGATTATTGCACTGGAGGTTACTACCGGTGCAAAGAACGATTCATTCCCTGCAGGCTACAACGTGTGGCGAAGGACACTCGGTTGCCGTGTCACCGCCCTGGCGGTTGAGGGGAAGGCAAACCGTGCAATAATTTCCCTTGTTTCAGAGAGACTCGCTGTACCAGCCACGAGCGTGAGCATTCAATCCGGTGTAACGTCTTCCCAAAAACGGGTGCTGGTGACAGGGATAGATAAAAAAGATATCCTTGATCGATTACACAAGATCTCCGGTGTATAGAATTTTTCCCGGCTCTAAAAAAACAGCTATACATCGATACGGTTCACCTCCGGGATCTGTGGAACCCGTCTTTTATACCGAGCGTTCTCAGCCGAAAAGCCTCTTCCCGCTATGGTGAGCAGGGAGGTGTGTCTGTTTTAAATTTTTGAATTTTTCCGTCACTGATCCGTTGCACAGTATGCTCCTTTTTAGGGCTGCGGAACACATCGTACCTGTACCCGTTTGCCCCCGCTCCAGGAAAAAAGCGATGATACTGCATTACCTGCTTAGATCGTATCACCTGTCGGGGAGCCAAAATAGCGGGAGGACAAAACCCCCTTAATCGTTCAGGCTTTTTATAACCATTTCTGCACGTCTGAAATGTCTCCTCCTGTGACAATTTTTCGCTCAATTCCTTATTGGGGATCATGGAAACGGAAGATCAAACGTTTTTCCGTGTTTCATGGCGATCTTGGCAATCGCGAGATCCTGGATAGCCAGACCCGTGGAATCAAAAATGGTGATGGTATCCGGACCTGCCCTTTTTTTCCTGCCGGTCACTACTTCACCAAGAGTTCCGGTAATGTCTGTTGCGCGGTAAATCCCGTTGCTGATCGGTACATTAATCTCTCCTGAATGGATTGCCTGTGCTGGATCATCAACAAAAACCTGTGCACGTCTGAGAAGGGAAGGATCGAGTTCCTCTTTTCCCGGTGCATCCGCCCCAATAGCGTTGATATGGGTTCCTTTGTGGACCCATTCACTTCTGATAATGGGGCTTCTTGAGGGCGTAGTGGTGACCAGTACATCACAATCGCAGGAATTTTCCAATGAAGATGCGACACACGGAAATTCCATAAACCTGTCAGCAAATTTCCTGACATGTTCAGGATTGCGACTCCAGATCTTAATCTGTCTGATTTTTAGCTCCCGTGAGATGGCCGTGACCTGTGCCTGTGCCTGCCTGCCCGTTCCAATAACCCCAAGCACTATCTCTTTTCTGGCAGACAGATATTTTGCCGCTACGGCACCGGCTGCCCCGGTTCGCATATCAGTAAGCCGTGTCGCATTGATCACCGCAGTAGGCAGGCCCGTATCAATATCAAGGATCACCGTGAGTGCCATTACGGTAGGAAACCCTTTTGCCGGATTATTGGGATGGACATTCACAATTTTCACACCAGCAATAGCCAGAGAGGGGAGGTAGGCCGGCATCGTCCTGAAGTCTCCGTCCGGGAGAGTGATGTACACTTTTGGGGGCATTTCAACAAGTCCCTTCCCATGATCAGAAAATGCCGATTCCACAGCCATATTGACCTCCCCGATATCAAGCCCCATATCCGTGTCGGTATAATACTGCATGAGCGAGTATCGATCGTGATCTGATTTTAACATATCTTCCTTCACGGGATTCCTTTGTATCAGAACAGGATATGAAAAAGCACTGGTAATACCGAAGGGGGAGACAGCAACGGGTCCCTTAATGCCCCATTGCATAGCAGGATGATGATGGAATACCTGTTCGGGTCCTGTCGCATTTTTGGGGAGCCAACCGGCAGAGAAAAAACGCATGCGTGTCAAATTTGGACATTGAGTAAGACTTCTTGAGATTTGTACTATTCAGAAAGGGTAGAGTCATATTCTGGCGACTAATTTCTTGTTGTATTGAACGCTCCCCGCCCCCCTTGCACCAGCCCCGCTCCCTTTTTGGGGCGGGGGCACCTGCGATTCATCGGTAGTACCGGTATACCTGATCCCTGGGTACACAACGCCATCGCAACCGGGGCGAAGCCCCTGGAGCATCTGCGTTTTATAGTCCTTTGAACAGGAACACTTTTTCGATTTTGAATTCCGGAACCCTCTGCTGATTACATTTTTTCTCGTCCTTTTCCTGTACGAGTTGGTGGTTACAATGGCACTATACCCTTCAGAAATAATGGGGAAATTGTTATCCTTCTCTCTCTCATAAACGATTACTGCCCCCCCTTAGGGGGCACTCACGCGGAGGGCGGTGAGGCATTGAGGCGGGAGTCCTGAACCAGATCGATTTTCATGGTTACTCCAATGAACTAAAGCAGTCCCCAATCCGTTTCACTATAACCACGAGACCAGATTGCAAAGAAACAGCAATGATAAACTACACCTGGCGATTCACAATGACAATCCTTTTCCGGAAAACCAGCGGGGATTGATCCTGAAAAATTCCCCGTCCTGATACACAACCCTGCCCCCCATGATAACTGTCATGGGGAAGAGGGCAAAATGGCCCTCAAATGGCGTCCAGCCGCATTTACTGTGGAGCATTTCAGCAGTGATCGGGGTGGGAATTCTTCCAAAGAGAGCAAAATCCGCACGATCTCCCACGCTGAAACCGGCCCGGGGTATTCCCAGGAGTTCTGCCGGTTTGTAGGATGTCTTTTCGAGAACGGACTGCAGGGAGATTTTACTGTCAATAACCCGTGCAAGAAGAAGCGGCAGGAGGGTTTCAACACCAGGAATACCGGAAGGGGCATGGGAAAAATCCTGTGCTTTTTCCAAACGGGTATGGGGAGCATGATCAGATGCAATGATATCTATCCTGTCCCAGCGTCCCCAGAGGTGTTTTCTCTCCTTCTCTGTCCGGAGTGGCGGGTTAACCTTCCCGCAGGGATCGTTGTCCTCGAAGTCTTCCAGAGAAAGGAACAGGTGATGGGGTGTTACCTCCACGGTACCTGCAGCAGCATCTATGGATCGCTTCGTGCTGAGATGACAGAAGTGAAGGCGGCACCCGGCCTTGTTTAATCGCCGGACTGTTTTTACCGCCTTGAGTTCGCCATCAGGAGGTCGACTATGATCATGCGAGATCATACCCGTGTCGGGAATATCTGAAACCTCTTCGGCATGAATTGTAAGAAGGCCGTCAAACATATGAATGCGTTCCATAGCCCGGCTCAATGCGGCATCACCGATTGCATCCCCGTAACTGGACGGGGCAAAAAAGGTCTCACCGAATGCCATCGCACCTGCCCGCCACATCTCCCCGAGATCAGTCCGGGCGGTCACGCCGCTGTTGATGGCAAAATTGCACCATGAGTTTGTCTGTGCATCGGAAACGCGATCACCAAGGTGTTGTGCAGTCGTAATGGGAGGCACGGTATTGGGCTGGTCTACCACCACCGTCACTCCCCCGGCAAGTGCACTCATACTACCGCTTTTCCAGTCCTCCTTGGCCGACTGGGTGCCTCCCCGCATATGCACATGCATGTCGGTTGCTGCCGGAAGCACGAGAAGTCCGGTACAGTCAAGGCAATCTGTCGTACCTGTGGATGCACCCACGTGAGTAACCCTGCCATCAGCCAGAGTGATATCCGCAACACGCCCTGAGGGAAGTGTTACGTTACGGAGTGCGAGGGTATCCATAGTACTTGCTTTTTTTTGTAAAACCATAAAGGCATGGTGATCCCGGCGGACCTTAAGGTCGTGATCTGGGATAACCACCTTTATATCGACAGCTATTCAATTACTCCCTGCTAATTTTATTCTGCGAATGTGTGCATACTCCCGGCAAAAACCGCTGGAAAATATTTGAGCCCGGTCAAACGAATACTCCACCGGTATCAGCCTGATGATGGTGGGTGAGAACCGTGGCTGGAAGAACGTCAGTGGATTTCTCCAAAGCAGTACCGGTAATTACGATGCACCGGATATCTGACCAGGATATATTTATGCAAGTCTCTCCCTTCCATCAACCGGCAGAACCAGGAATTTAAATTCACGTTTACCCTTAGGATAACCAGGATCATGGAATCACCAGCAAATGGACAGCAACGGG
>DATMWO010000327.1:0-2451 GCA_035562475.1 Methanoregula sp. | reverse complement strand
GGGATTGGAAAAAAAAGTTAACTGTTATTTATGAATAAAGAGGATTGATTAAATAGAGAGACATATAAAAAAACCCTTTCTGTGCGTATACCATCCATTGACAGCGGATAGAGACGAGGGTATTACGATCACTATAATATAGCACGCCAAATTCAAGATACGGAAGAAGGATATGACCAGATGGAAGCGAGCAGACAAATTAAGCGATTGGCAGCTTCAGGAAATCCTGATGCAGTCACAACATTGGATCATCTCCGGCATACTCCGGATCTAAACCCATTCCTGCGGGAAGTAATGCCCACATGAAAATTTTATCCGGTAGGTGGAGAATAAGAGTAAACCATTTACTTTATAAAAAACTCTCACCTTTTACGACCTATAAAAAAATTAGATTATTTTAACATTCGGCTGGAGAGCAGCGGGTATATTGGTACCCGATGCAACCGCTGGGACAATGGGGGTCTGACCATCAGCAGTCAGGACTGCCTGCCCCTCTTTATCGATGAGCAGGTTGATAAAGTCCGCCCCACCATCCGCATTGCGAGTGCTTGTAGGAATGGTTACTCCATAAATTATGGGGGTTGCTACTTCTGTGACGGTGGTTGAACCCGATGGGCGTATAACCTGAACATTCGCGTATCGCGCAGTCATTGTGGGATCCGAAAGATCTATCTCAGGTGGAAGTGTCACATAGGGGAGTCCAGACTGGATAGCGATACTGCTGTACTCAAATGCATAATCTACTGTTCCAGCCTTGAGGAGTGGAATTATGTCAGGTCCGGTCTTGGTAATGACGAGTTTCTTGCCATCCGGGGACGGATTTGTTGCATTAATCGTCTGTTTAGCTCCATCAGTCATTTTTGTCATCTTGCTGTAGGGAGCTACTAGGGTGTTGAAGATAGAACTGTCACCATATTTCCGTTCTGCGAGAGCAATGGTCATAAGACTTCGATAGCCTGCGGGATCTGATGTGGGATCACTTATTGCATAGGATATATCTTTTGATGCAAGAACGGTGTACCAGTTATCAGCATTGATTGTAGCGGCACTCTTACTGGTGTTGGTGTAAACAAGTACCATGCTGTTCTTCGCAAAGTTCACGTCAAAGGTTGCATTCTTTGGGTACAGGTTCTTTGGGATCAGGATCGTATCGGCACTTGCCAGCACATCGGAAAACATATTCTGCTTGTTCACTTTATCGATGATAGCAGCGCTTCCTCCACTATAGAGCTGGACATCGGTCTCAGGGTGTGCCTTCTCAAAGCTCTTCTCAAGTTTGGCGAATGATGATGCAAGGCTTCCTGCATGATATGCTTTGAGTAGTTTTACTGCCGTAGCCGGGGTACTATAATCACCGACATATCCTGCCGGGGCTGTCGGTACATTGACACTCATAGGAGTGAATAGTGACTTGCCATACTTGTCTTTCCCATAATCAGCAATATCCTCCTGGGTCTGTGGAGAGATCAGGAAGTTGATGAAATCATTCGCCATCGTGATCTTTTCAACCGGCTGTTTGCTGGTCAGGACCGCCATTGCGCTGTAAATATTGAGCAGACTTGCACCCTGGGTTACAATCGGATCAAGATTAAGATTATTCTTGTATGCCAGGTAGGTGCCTTCATCGGTCAGGGTGTACGCTCCCTTCTCGCTTGCCATCTGGAGGGTATCTCCCATTCCCTTCCCGGCTTCAACATACCAGGTACCGGATTTCTGAACATCTGTAGCGTATGTGTACCCGGCGCCTTTCCAGATATTCTGCTCGGCACTGTGGGTACCAGAACCATCACCGCGTGACACGAATATTACCTTCGTATCTCCACCCTTACCTTTTGTCAGGATAGTCTTGAAAGCGTTCTCGGGAGTCATTCCTTTGATTCCTGCAGGATCGCTTGCCGGCCCAATAATCAGGAAGTAGTTTGATGCAAAAGAGCGGCGGTTCAGCCCATTCCCGCCTTCCAGAAACGCCAATTCCTGTGATGGGGAATGTACAAGCAGCACATCGGCATCGCCTTTCTTGGCAAGTTCGATCGCTTTACCGGTGCCCTGCGATGTGATAAGGAGATCAACATTGTTCTGTGCTTCGTACTTTGTCTCAAGATAATTCAGGAGACCGGTATCGTAGAGGCTCGTCGTTGTAGCGATCAGAAGTTTCTCCCTTGGGCCTGAAAATACAACAGGGTTTGCTGTCGGCGCTGCTGTTGTCGCTGCCGTACCAGGGGTTACCTGGGTTGTTATCACCTGCTGAGGTGCCGGAGCTGAGCTCGTACATCCTGAAAAACAGGCAGAGAATATCAGTAGTGCGATAACTATTGCAATCAATCCAAAATGCACTTTTTTTGTCATAGTATGACCGGTTTATACTTACTAACAGCAATTCTTCAATGTTTCTTTTTTGAAATTGTTAATTTTTTAAAATTAACCAACTGATATACCAGGTCAAATAACAAG
>DATMWO010000326.1:0-2122 GCA_035562475.1 Methanoregula sp. | reverse complement strand
CTCGTAAGTAACCAGCCGGATTCCCTGGCCGGAGCAGGCTTTCTCAATCTCATCAACCAGGCCGTTTTCCAGCGGATCGCACATATGGACCTCTGAAACCCCGTTTCTTGCAAGATTTTCATATATGTCAGCGCTTTTTTCCAGTGCTGCTGTCTCAAGGTAATCGACCGTGAATCCTTCAGCGACAAGGTAATCCCGGTATCGCCGCATGGATGCCCGGTGAAGCACGAGTTTCTGGGCATGGAACCGGTGCCTCTGAAAGAACCATGGGTCTTCGGCAATGATAACCGGTCGGTCGTGGGACAACGCCGGACTTTGCTGGAAGAGCTGGTGGGGATAAATCACCGTTACTCCCGAACGGGCCGGGGCAGCTGCTCGTTTTTTTGCGGGCATTTTTTCTCATCCTTCCTTTTGCCGGGTTTCCTGCTGCACAGCCGATGCTTTCCTCCCCTTCCAAATATCCCTTCCGCGATCGGTAATCTCTTCCGGCAGGTCTGCCAGTTCAGCCGGATACGGTGCAAAGAATGTCTGGTTCAGCAGGGCCGGCTCCCCGAACCTGATCACCCATGAGCGGAGCAGATCCCGGGGTTCAGCCAGTGTGGCATGCCCCTCCTTATAACGACCGATTAATCTGAGGCAGTAGGCTTTTTCTTCTCCTGAAACCCGGTTGCTGAAATAACCCAGCACATGCTCAAGGACATTGATGTTGTTGGTGTAGCGGGGAACCTGCGCGAGAGTGGCACAGAGCAGGTGGCGGTAGTGGAAAAAGAGTTCCTCAGGCTCAGTCTTTGCCCGGGATGCAACAAGCCGCCCCATCTCGCGCATGAGCTGCTGGTGACAGGCCATCAGGAGGAACTTGTTGGCTCCGTGGAACTGCACAAGCGCTTCACGATTTCTGGTCTCTTCAATCTCCCTGAATGACGCAAGGGTAAAGATCCCTGCAAGGAAATGGTCACGGATACGTGCATTATTCAGGCGTAATTCATCTTCTATGGGCAGCTCGGAAAACCGTTTCAGTACCTCGCGGGCAAAAAAGCCGGCTGTCTTTTCAATTGCCATGGATTTTTCGGCGGATGGATATACCCGAACGCCACTGGTTCCTGAAGTGGGAGAACCTCCTTTTAAGATAAAACCGTCAACAGGGGGGAGGGAATCAAGAAACCGATTGGCAAAGATGGTCATCTCTCCGGTAACGTCCCGCCCGGTAGCAGGCTGTAGTAGGTGATCTCTACCTTCGAGTCGCACAATCCTGACTGTTGCCCGGGGAATTCCAAGACCAATCTCAACCTCCGGACAGACCGGAATACAATCAGCATGATTTTTAAGAGTTGCAACAACGGGAGAAGGGATCTTCGAACCGTCATAACGGCAGGGATCAAACTCGATGCAGCGGCTTACGACAATTCTCGGTCGGGCATAGTGTCGCTCCATAGGGGAATCACGTATTGTCTCAATTCCCCAATGATATATTTAAACCCTCTTCTCTGACGATGCTTATCAAAATTTACATTTCGGTATTTCATCAAACAGGTACCACCAATCTTATAATACCTGCACCGTCCCATTGGGCAGTATGCGTAAAATTCTTCTGGTGGCGTCTGCCATTGCAATTATTCTGGTGCTGGCCCTGCTGCTCACCCAGTCCTCTGCTGAAACTATCCCTTATAGTATCAAAGGAACGACAGGCGAGATCGAGTTCCGGCAGTACCCTACGCTGATACTTGCAACGGCTGATAACTCACAAAACGATGCCGGTTTCAACCTGCTCTTTGCCTATATCTCCGGCAGCAACAAACCCCGGGAAAAAATCCCGATGACCGCTCCGGTCATAACATCCCAGAAAATTCCCATGACCGCCCCTGTGGTTTCGGATGCGGGATCGATGTCGTTTGTGATGCCCGCAGGAACAAAACGGGAGGAGACCCCCGACCCGCTGGACAGCAGGGTACGGATCGTGACGCAGCCGGAACGGGACATTGCCGTTATCCGGTTTTCGGGATATGCACCCCCGGAAGATGTGGATGCAGCAACGTCACGGTTGCAGGAAGGGCTGAAGAATGAAGGGATTGTCACAACAGGCCAGCCGTTCCTCATGCAGTATGATTCACCGTGGACCCCGGGC
>DATMWO010000325.1:0-9741 GCA_035562475.1 Methanoregula sp. | reverse complement strand
ATCTTGATCAGCCAGCCGGTGGCAGGGCAACCGGCAACCGCCCCGAAGGCTTTGCTCCCCGCTCCCGCTCCTGCCATTATTCTGCCATGCCCGACAAAGTCCGCAGGATTTCCGGTGACTACCGGTATTTTTGCATTCGGTCTTGTATTGATAACCATGTTCAGGCGCGGCAGGTAACTGCACCAGGCGCAGCTATCCATACCTTTACACCCCCCGACTTCCTACGGCTTATATGGATACTGAGGCAGCCTGGGAAGCGCTCCCCGGGAAAACATCTGCAGAGAAACTTGGCTCTCTTGGGGTAACGAGAAATGGAATACTCGACATCCGCATGCTGGATGAGATCAGCCGCTCGTATGGCATAGAGGTCTTCTTATTCTTTGAAGAAGATCTCGCACGCACCCGTACACTCGAATCCGTTCTGGAGGAATTTGACATATTCCCGGAGTACGGGCGCCCCTACATAACTATTGAAAGTTTCCTCCGGTTCACCCGGGAGAACGATCCATCCTTTGAGCGGACAATGCGGGAGCTTCCGCTTATGATCGAGGTCGTTACTATTGGTGAAAGGCAATCAACCGACCGTGGAACAACGAACCGTTACATTTCCGGGCTGATGCCGTTTCTGGATGAACTGGATGTCGACGCGGATCCAGTATTGTGATCAGGGTATCTTTTAATCAACTCCGGTATACCTCTCATTTTTTAGTATAATAAAAAAAAGAACGGTTGGATCATTATGGACCAGCAATCCCCCAATCCCCCTCTCAAGCGGGAACTTGGCCTTCCTGAAGTTACGCTGTCAGGTGTGGGGATCATCCTCGGGGCCGGTGTCTATGTTCTTATCGGGCAGGCAGCCGGACTGGCTGGCAATGCAATCTGGCTCGCATTTGGTCTTTCAGCGATAATAGCATTGCTTACCGGATTGAGCTATGCAGAGCTTTCTTCCATGTTCCCAAAAGCAGGGGCAGAGTATGATTATGTAACGAACGCTTTTAATTCGCGGCTTGCTTTTGTCATCGGCTGGCTGGTTTTCCTTTCCGGAGTCCTTGCGGCAGCCACGGTGGCACTCGGTTTTGCAGGATATTTCACAGCGCTGACGAGCATCCCGATGTTTATTTCTGCAATTGTGCTTCTTATCGTGCTTACTGTCCTTCTTGCATATGGTGTAAAGGCCACTGCCAGGGTGGCAGGTATCGCAACACTTATCGAGGTTTCGGGACTGGTAATTATCATCGCAATAGGTCTACCCCATCTTGGGAGTGTGAATTACTGGGAGATGCCGCAGGGGTATTCCGGGCTCTTTGCTGCATCGGCCCTGATCTTTTTTGCCTACCAGGGATTCGAATCCATGGTCAAATTCTCTGAAGAAACCAAAAAACCTGAAACCACGGTGCCAAAAGCGCTTATACTCGCTCTTGCCATAAGCGTAATCCTCTATGTCCTCGTCGCACTTTCGGTAGTATCTGTACTGGGGTGGCAGCAGCTGGCGGTTTCAAATGCCCCGTTTGCCGATGTCGTGGCCGGCACTCTTGGCCCGGATGCTGCGGTAATCATAGCAATTGTCGCCCTTTTTGCCACCGCGAATACCGCGCTGATGTCCATGTATGCATCGTCCCGGATTCTCTACGGTATGGCCGGATCATCATCCTTAACGGCCGGACTTGCATGGGTTCACCCGGCCCGGAGAACTCCGTGGATAGCCATTATTATCTGCGGAGTCGTCTCAGGATTGCTCATATTTGCCGGTGACATTGCCTTTATTGCAAACGTGACCAACTTCACGCTTTTTATAACGTTCATCGTGATCAATGCAGCGGTTATTGTCCTGCGATACCATTCCCCTCATACCCCCCGACCGTTTCGTATTCCCTGCTCCATCGGCAGATTACCGCTGGTACCTGTTGCAGGGATTGTTTTCTGTATTTTCCTGCTTGCAGTGCAGGATCCGGCCGTGCTTGCCCTTGGCGTGGTGCTCACGGGGGTTGGCGTAGTGCTCATGGTGATCTCAGGCCACTATGCTTCGAAGAGTACCTGATACCGCAAAATTACGGAAATCCAAGGAGGAAAACTTCCAAATATGTAAACCAGAAGACTAAGATGATACCTTGTTTGAGATAAGCGGACCTCTTCCATGGCAAAAAAATCGCGAACCTATATCTGGCAGTTTGTCATCGGACTTGGTTTTCTGTCCGGGCTCTGGACTGCGATCGGCATCGATCCGCAGGCAGTTATTTTCGATGTGCTCGGGAGCATAGTTGACTCGGTTTACTCTGATTCTGCAATACGGTCTCTTTTTCTCATCCTGCCAATGATCCTCCTGCTCATATCTGTCATCGGGGCATATAAGAGGGGGAGACTCCTCGGGCTTATCTCGGTTATCCTTGCATATCTCGCAGGGCTGTTCCTTCTTGTCTCGACTGCGACCGCAGTGATTTTTCTTGGGGTTGCCATCATTATCGGATATCTCGCACCCAATCGCCGCCTGATAAAAAAAATAACTGGTACCTGACCTTCGCCCAATAATTTCAGATATCCTCATATCTCATGACATAAAACGGCACAGGGTGTGGAGAAACCGCTGATGGCGTTTTCGCGAGCACAGCAGAACCAGTACTAAAAAAACAGCCAGCTCACCATGCTTCGGAGGTAAGGTATTAAAAAAAAGTCTCCGGGTCAGTTTTTCCCCGTGAACATTTTCCTTAATCGTTAACGATCAGGATGCCGAAGATGACCATCATCAGGCCAATAAGTACCACGACAATGCCGATAAGGCCTTTTACCGCTACGATTACTTCCGGAAGGAAGGCCCAGATGGCATAGCCTCCAATGGCTAATAAAACCAGGCCGACGATCAATGCAATAACTCCCATTTTATCCATACTTTTACCTCAATCTCTCTTGTTTTGTGAATCCGTCCTTATAAGTGTATTGAATGAATCAGCGGGATGGTCTGCCTGCAAGACAACTCGTTAACGATTTCCAGGGATAGGGAAGGACAATCATAAGCAGCATCGCTGCGATAATCGGAATGGGGATTGTTCCCAGGGCAGCGGCGAGAGAGTAACGGTCTGCGATCATACCATTGACCGCTACACCAAGACCTCCAAACCCAATTGCCAATCCCAGCATCATGCCGGATGCAAGACCGATATTCTGGGGCAGGAGTTCATGTGACATGGCAACAGCAACAGCAAATGTTGACCAGAGAAAAAATCCGAAGAGGAGGATTGCTGTGATTGCAAGGATACCCGTGGTCGCAAAGAACAGGTAAAAGAAAGGAACTGCTCCTGCAAGGCCAAAGATCATGAACTCTTTTCTTCCGATCCTGTCAGAGATATGGCCTCCCATAACCTGCCCTGCAACACCGGCAAGGAGCATAAGGGTCATGATGATGCTTGCGGTCATGAGATCATAGCCCAGGGTAACCAGGTACATCGGCAGGAACGTAATTGCGGCAAAGACCGCCCATGCACGAAGAACGGAGGCGGCCATGAGGATGATGAACGGTTTTCTGGATTGCTCCTTCCGTTGAGAGGATTCCGGTCTGGCATGGGACTGACACGCCCCGGCGATCCCGCCCGGGAGCAGGTATCTGAGGGCGACAAGCATGAAGAGTGCCGGGAAAATAAGGAACAGGAGCCCGGGGAGTCCCAGCCAGAAGACAAGGGCTCCTGCCAGCACCGGGCCAATCGCATACCCTAAATTACCCCCCACAACGAAATACGAGGTGATACGACCCCGGTTCTGTGGTACACAGAGCCGGTTCACCAGGCTCAGTGCCGTCGGGTGAAAGCAGGCATGTCCCAGTGCAGCGATGATGGCAAAGAGCATGATCAGGTAATAGTACGGGGCAATACCCATGAGCGCGACAAATAGTGCACTCACGAACAGGCTGATACTGATGCTGATGGAAAAACCTTTAGAGTCCGAGAGCCACCCGACCACCGGCTGGGTGAATGATGAAGTGATGTTGTAAGCGGTAACAAGCAGCCCGGCCGCGAGGTAGGAATAACCATTGGTTGCAATAAGAAGGGGAAGAATGGCAGGGAGTACCGGCATGTAAATATCAGTGACAAGATGTGCTGCCGCAAGCCCGGTAATAGTATTTTTCACGCTGCGGTTTTGTGTGATTATTTCCGTATCAGGCGTAGGATCTCGACCTCGATTTCCTGGACATCGTGCGTGTGGAAGGAAAAAGTGCGTTTTATGGGGAATATACCGCCGACTCTTTCATCGATCTCCGCCCGCTCCGCTGTATAGGTTTCTATAAATTGGGCAGAACCCGCATTAAAGATGCTGTACACTACAGGAGCGATGGAAAGGGCGAGATCGATAAACGGACGATCTGCATGCGCTTTCTGTGCCCCGAAGGGGGGGTTCATGACCACGGTATCACAGCGCCCGAGACGCCCGGGAAGTGCTGCATCCCTGACATCGGCGACGATGAACTCAACATCAGCTTCGAGCAGCGCCGCATTTGCATTCGCATCCTTGACTGCCTGGGGATCACTATCGATCCCCTGTACACGATCCGCCCCAAGCAGGGCTGCACCGATTGCAAGAACCCCCGTACCGCACCCGAGATCGCACACCGTTTTCCCTTCAATATCACCTTTCATCAAAGCATGGTACAACAACCGGGCAGCAAGAGGTGCAGGTGTCTGGTATTGTTCGAGCGCAGCACGCGGATGGTGATAACCGGCGATACGCTGGAGTATCATTTCAAGGTGTCTGAGTTTCATACGATCTCGTCAATCGTATAGGCATCCCACGTACTGACACCACAGAGAATCTCAAATTCCCGGGGTGAAAGAACCGGCACCGGAAAGCGTACCTGATCATCATACGCAAGCCGGGGGCAGGCGGTATTCACGTAGCAGGCGAATCCAAGGTTTAGCAATTCGTCCGGAATTACCTCCCGCATAGTAATAATAACGGCAGCAGGGGAGAGCGATGCCAGCCGGCGGGCGAGATCCACTCTCTGCTGGCCACTCTTGGTGCTGACAATAATACCCACGCTTTTTGCACCCCGTGCTTTTTCCATGACTGCAAAACGGCGCCGCAGGAGTGCGTCACCGCTCACTTCCTGTGCAGATCCGGTCAGGGGATCCAGTGCGATCACCCGTGCATGGGTAGCAAGCGCAATACCGATGGGGTGAAAGAGCCCTGTACCGACAAAAAGGATCTCCTCTGCACCCGTTGCTTTTGCTGCGGTAAAACTGCACCCGAGCACCTGTCCACGGTTTGGTGTACGCCTGCCCCCGTCCGCAACCCGAACAGAGATCCCCTTTGCCTGCAGGAATAGTTCCATCGCAGGAATCAGGTGGACATGCTGGACTGTTGTGACAAGGCCAACAGTATCTCCTTTCAGGAAGGGGAGTGCATTCTCCAGCACCGCTACATCAAAATCCAAAGGATACGGTTCGAAGATCACCTTTGGCTGTTCATCCACTGGTGAATGCCCGAAATGGACGAGCACATCTGCGTGCGTGAGCGTATCAAGTGCAAGATCGCAGGCACCATAACAGGGATCTCCGCTCACGATCACCTCAAAACCGGCATCTTTCAGATCGGCAGCTACAGCCGCTGACTGTCGTTTCAGCCCCTCGGGAAACTGGAGGGCAACACGGTGTGCCCCTTTCTTTTTCAGGTTTTTAATAACCTCAGAGGTGCCGTTCAACGACATACACCTTGTCTGTCACTTCGATCTTTACCAGTGACTTATACGGGCGCCCGATATCGGGATCTCCGCGCTGAACTGCAATGCAGACGTCTGCAACATCAGCTCCGGCAATGTGGAGGGCTTGTAAAAGCGCTCTCATCGTCCCGCCCGTACTCACCACATCGTCAATGATCACGACCCGGTCTCCTTTATACACCCCGTTGAGGTACAGTTCACCTTTTGAATAACCGGTGGTCTGGTGAACGGCTATCTCCCCCGGCAATCTGTACGCCCTCTTTCGCATGATGGTCATGGGAATATCGGTCATGGTCGACAGGATCGAACCTATATGAATGCCCATCGCCTCAACAACAACGATCGTGTCTACACCCGTTAAATCGAGCATTTTTACCATTGCGGTGCACACTTCGCGGAGAAGAGCAGGGTCAATGATAGGTACGCCATCGGTAATCGGGTGAATGAAATAATTATACTCTCCCCTCTTTATCATGGGGCAGGTCTCAAGGGATGTCACAAGTCTGTCAAGCATAGAGTTCACCAATATCTTGTAAGAATGCCTCAATACGGTCACCATGGACGTGGGGCATACAGACGATTCTCAGGTGCCCCTGTCGTGTCCAAGAAACCTTCCAGGGTTCGGGTACGTTCCTGCAGGCAAATGTCGCCACGTTCACATCCGGTGTAACAGCCCGCGGGATGCCAAAGGTTTCCATGCCGGCGATCAGGCGCCGGGTATTTTTCATACACCCGGTAACAATTGCCTTCATACCTTCAATACCAAGATAGTCAAGCACAGCAAGCGCCCCGACAACAGGAGCTCCGGGACGGGTACCCCCGAGAGTGTATTCCTGTTTTACCGAGAGGTATGGTGTATCGATATTGAGCGTATTGAGAATTTCCGGATCCCGGGTGAGCAGGCAGCCGGCAGGGATGGTACTCATACCCATTTTATGCGGGTCAACGGCGACAGTCGTAACACCGGGAAGTGCAAAGTCAAAAGGAATGGGATTATTCAGGAATGGTATCACCATACCGCCAAAGGCTGCGTCCACGTGGAAGAAAACATCCTGTGCTTCGGCAATCTTTGCCAGATCCGCAATAGGGTCAACCATACCATACTCGGTGGTGCCGGCAATACCAACAAGACATACCGTGTTCCGGTCGATCTGTTCTGCTGCAAGGTCTGCATCCATCCGGAAATCCCTGCCAAGCGGAACGGTCCTCATCTCAAGACAGAGAAGATCGCTGGCCTTCCGGAATGAGAAATGGGCTGATTCCGGCACGATTATGTTGGGATAAACAACCTCTTTTTTTACGACTTTTGCAAGACGGAGCGCCTGGATATTGGACTCGGTCCCTCCCGATGTTGCATACCCTCCAGCCTCCTTTTGGTGGAAAAGGGTGCCCAGTCGCAGGATGAGGAGCTTTTCAAGTGATGCTGTTCCCGGAAAAAGCCCGGGGTCACCGAGATTGGTCTCCATGAACATGCAGTGCGCCCGCACGGCTACCATGTGGGGGATGGTGCACATGGAGCTCAGGATATAGTTATGGTCAATATCCTCACTTTTTTTTTGGGAGAAAAAAGAGAAGAGTTCTTCTTTGGAGCAACCCTTATTCAGCATCGCGGTTTCTCGCAGCCTCGAGAATGATACGCTTTTCCGTGCGGGCAACCGCCTCGCGGATCTTGGCGATTGCGTCGATATTTGCCGATATGCTTGCTATGCCGTGCTCAACGAGCCAGCTTGCCATCTTCGGGTCAGAACCAGCCTGCCCGCAGATTGAGCACTCCACATCATACGCCCTGCACATCTGGATTGCGGTGTGGATCAGGTGAAGCACGGCAGGATGCTGGGGCTGGTACATGTCAGCAACATTTTCATTGTTCCGATCAATGGCGAGTGTGTACTGGACAAGATCGTTTGTTCCGAATGAAGCGAATTTTATGCCACACTTGAGGAAGTCCTCGATCATGATCGCGCTTGCCGGTATTTCGATCATAATTCCAAGGGTTACATTATCAACATCCACCCCGCAGGCCATCATCATCGCCTTTGCTGCCAGGAACTCATCGGGATGGGAAACCATCGGGAACATGATGCCGAGATTATCATACCCCTCCTTCCAGAGCCGCTTGAACGACTCAACCTGAAGACGGAACTGATCCGGGCTCTGTATGTCGCGCCGGATTCCGCGCCAGCCAAGCATGGGGTTATGCTCAATGGGTTCGTTCTCTCCTCCCATCATGTTCCGGAATTCATCGGTCGGGGCATCGAGTGTCCGCACCCATACCGGTTTACCGGGGAATGCATCGAGTACGATCTTGATGCCATCATGAAGTTCCCTGACAAAATCCTCTTCCTTGTTGTTGGTGATAAACCAGCCCGGTGTCTTGTTAAGCCCAAGGATCAGGTGCTCTATCCGCAATAATCCGACCCCGTCCGCTCCTGTTGCTGCAGCCCGCGCTGCCGCTTCGGGAATGGAAACATTCACCTTGACACTTGTAGCCGTGATGATATGCGGGGCGGCAGCTGCCATCTGCACTACCTGAGCCGGTTTTGCCGGAGCGGTTATCTCACCTTCATAAATGAGACCTTTCTCGCCATCAACGGTAATAAGCTGCCCGTTCGTCAGAATATGGGTTGCAGTTTTCGTTCCTACAACTGCCGGGGTCCCCAGTTCACGGCTGACGATAGCCGCATGGCAGGTCAACCCTCCCTCATCGGTGATAATTGCGGCTACCTTGCGCATTGCCGGAACCATGTCAGGGCTTGTCATCTTCGTGACGAGAATGTCGCCCTCTTTTACACTTCCGGTGTCTTTTACGTCCCGGATGACGACGACCCTGCCCGAAGCGATACCGGGAGCTGCTCCCTGTCCCTGCAGAATAATCTTTGCGTTCTGTTTTTGACCTGACATGCTCTTTGCCTCTTTCTTGTTCCCAATCGTAGTGATCGGACGGGACTGGAGAATATAAATAATCCCGTTCACAATGCCCCATTCAACATCCTGGGGGATACCATAATGGTTTTCAGCAATCTTGCCATACATGGCAAGCTTGGTAATTTCAGCGGTAGACAGCACCTGCGTATCCTGTCGGGCAGCTGGTACCTCCACCAGCTTTGTACCGTGATCCCCGTCAGCGATGATCTCCACTTTCTTGTTCGAGATAAGGACGTCGTCTACTTTCTCCGACCGCTGGTCGAAGACATATTTATCCGGTGAAACCGAACCGGAAACAACCGCTTCACCAAGCCCCCACGATCCTTCGATAATCGTGAGAGGTTCACCGGTTATGGGGTGGGAGGTGAACATGACCCCGGCCTTTTCAGAGTGAACGAGCTGCTGCACGACAACAGCGATATTTACCGTGTGATCATCAAATCCCTGCTTGGCCCGGTAATAGATCGCCCGTGCCCCGTAAAGGGATGCCCAGCATTTTTGCACAGCCTCAAGGAGGGCTGCTTCCCCTTTAATATTAAGATATGTCTCCTGTTGTCCGGCAAAACTGGCATCCGGGAGGTCTTCGGCAGTAGCGCTTGATCTGACTGCCACGATCAGGTCTTCTGCTGAAATTTTTTTGTACGCGTGACGGATCTCATCTCGTATGAAGGCCGGCATCTTTGCCTTAAGCACCATGGTCTTTGCACCCTCGGCAGCTTTCTCCAGTGCCTCGTTATCTTCGACGTCAAGTCGTTCGTAGGATGCAAATATCTTCTTTTCAATGCCGGTCTCAACCAAAAACCTTCGGAAGGCCTGAGCAGTTACCACGAAGGCTTTCGGAACCGGGAGCCCGATGGATGCCATCTCACCAAGAGAAGCTCCTTTACCCCCGACCGATACAATATCTTCCTTCCTGATCTCCTCGAGCCACAGAATATTCGGAACGTCCTTCATGCTCGCACCACTTATGATCTTACCTCCCTCTTGTTTAATAATTATCATTCCTTTTTTTTACCGTAAAAGAGTACACCCAGCCGGGGTTCGGCTTTTGTGCTCTGCGGGGAAGGCACCTGCCCTCGGTTAAAGAATAATCCTCTTTAAGTACGGTGCAGATA
>DATMWO010000324.1:0-4220 GCA_035562475.1 Methanoregula sp. | reverse complement strand
GTGCCCCGGAGAGGCCCTGAGGCGGAGGTCCATCGTATACCTGCGATTTTTATTGTCTGGGTATGAACTGAATCGGTTTTTGTCTGTTTCTCCCGTGTCGGAAAGACGGACATTTCAATCTCTCTCATATCCACGGAAAATTCAATCTTTTGCTAAAAAATACGTCCCGTTTCTAACCAGGAACGTAAGGAAAAAAGAGCGGATGCAGGTTGCATCCGTCGTGTTTTTTGATCTATAAGGACTGATTACCAGACCTCGGGGAAGGCCATGTTGGTATAGATGTCCTCGAGACGGGCCTTGTGTCCGCTCTCCATGTTTGCGAGCTGGGAAAAGAGCAGCTTCTGCTCGGTATCGGTTGAGAGATTCGCAAGCTGGGTGTACATCTGCATGGCTTCCAGTTCTTTCTTGATCGAAATAACAATACCATCGAGAGGTTTCAGATCAGCAGTGAGTGGCGGGCTTGGGAGTGCATTTACTATTTTGTAATCCGCTTTTGCATCAAAGTGCATCTTGGTGACATCCTTGGTCAGCATCCCCTGCAGAAATTCCCGGTGCTGTTTTTCTTCCCCTGCAAGTTCGGCAAAGAGTTTCTTGATTGCCGGGTCTTTTGCCTTGTCGCCAATGGTACGGTAAAATGTGTACGCTTCGACTTCCCTGTCGATAGCCGTTGAAATGATTTTCTTTGCATCTTCTGTCTTCATGTCTATGCTCCTTGATAACGTAAAATATTACCAATTACTCTATATAAGAACATTGGTTTAGGCACAAGCGGGAATAATCCTGTATGGAATAATGAACAAAGCCCGTTAGTTAAGGAATAAGAATTCCTGAACGTAAAAAAAACATGAAAAATGGAAAAAGACAATGTATATTAATCAGTCTCCTTTTTCCTCCAGACATGGACCACCCAGAGCAATGAAACTGCCGTCGCTACGATGGTGGAGATAACCAGCAATGGAATATACCACGACTGCATCCCCATAGTACCATCCATAACGCCGCTTCCTGCTATTGTCGCAATAGTATTCGGTACCAGCAATGCTGTACCGAGAACAGTAAGGTATGCAGTAACAAGTGCGAAGCGGTTATTTACGCTCTGGAGCTGGTTGTTATAGATACTCTGCATCACTTCAAGCCCGGATGAAAGCACGTTGGACATCTGCTCCGAGAGCTCGATGTGACGGTCGATATTGTCGGATAATATTCCAATGCGGCCAAGAAGTTTCTCGTCGTTCGTGATCAGGTCAGAGTCCCCGTACCGCAGCGAATCGACTACATCCTTTGTCGCCCAGAGCACGTTCAAATAATCGATCAGCACGTGCTTCATGCGGTAGATGTCATGGGCGATCTGTCTCTTGGCTAAGTTCTCTTCGATGAGTGATTTGCTGATAGCATCACCATGCATCTCGATCTCGCGGAGGTACTCGAAGTTCCGGTCATTATTTTCATCAATGATTCGCTCCAGCAGCATGGTGATCTTGTCCCCCAGAGGAGCTTCGGTGATCTTTTTGAAAAACTGCGGGGCGTACCTCGATAATCTCAGGAGCCGGTTGATCTCTTCAGAGTGGACAGTCAGGATGAAATTGTCGCGGATAAGGACAAAGAGCGGGTGCACTGACATCTTCTCGGCCCGCACAGTTGCCGAAGGGAGCATGATACCCATCTCAGAGTCATAATCTTCGTACGCCGAGTAAAAACCGGTGGTCAGTTTCGGGATCGGAATCCGGGAAAAACCGGCAACCTGGGCGATATTCTCAATCTCTTTGCCATCTTCTTTGGTGCTGCAGTCTATCCATGCGATACTCGCGTCGCTGATGGCAGCAAGATATTCTTCAAGAGGGCGGTCCACCAGCCGGTCGATCCTGCCATCCTTAGTGAGGATGATGCAGAAACTCAACGGTATTTGCCCGTTGTCCTGGGATTTTTGCGGGGTACTGTGCATTTTCATGATGGCGCCTCACGAACTCCTGCTGACATTTTTATGCCGTGTGTCACGGGAGTTATTGATGCCGAAAGGGTATATAGGTGGCGGGATTAGGCTTTTTCCGTTATGACCGGATGAGTCGGAATCCTTATTAACCGGTACGCACCTGACAGGTTATGCATTTTCGCAGGTCGGTGCTCCTGGCAGTAATCATCACCATTGTTGTTCTTGCAGGCGGGTGTATATCCTCTGCCCCTTCCTCTCCGGTATCTCCCGCACCCTCACAACCTGCGGACCAGGGGGCATCATCTACAGCTCCCCAAGGTGCGTTTTCGATTCGGGCCGCCTCTCTTGTGCCTGGATCAGTTCTTCCTGATATCTACACCTGCAAGGGTGCAAGCGAATCGCCTGAGGTTACCTGGGACGGTGTTCCTGCCGGTACAAAAAGTCTCGCCCTGATCCTTGATGACCCCGATGCACCAGGTGGCAGGTTCACCCACTGGCTCGTGTTCAATATTCCCCCGGACTCCCGTGGGTTACCCCGGGCACAGCCGAATGCAAAAGTGCTTGCCAACGGGGCACAGCAGGGGGAAACCAGCGGAGGTTCACGGGGATATTATCCTCCATGCCCACCGATCGGGACTTCACACCGGTACGTGTTCAGGTTGTATGCTGTTGACATGGACATCACCCAGCCGACAGCAGACCGGGATTCCATTGACTGGGCACTGACTGACCATACTATAGCAAAGACGGAGTTTACTACGACATTCAAACGCTGATGGATTTGTGCTTTTGTTAAATTCCTTTTAAAAAATACGGTTTTTGTAGAATTCCTTTTGCTATGATATGAAATACAAAGTGCTGGTACGATGAAGGAGGGGACAGTGCGTGTCCCCCCACACCACCCCTCCGCTGAGCAATGATAACGTAGTACCTGTTCGGGGGTTATCGCATGTGGGTGAAGGCACAGCGGCGGGGGTGAAACGCCTGTGAACGTATTGATTGTTCTTTAGCATCTCTCAAAAGAGCGATCGATTCCGTGTTTTACCCCGGGCCTCGCACCGAGAAGATAAAAACCACCGTGACGGTAATGGCCAGGAGGAAACTCACCAGGAATCCTGTTGTATACCCTACGGCAGTTATGATGATCCCCGTAATGAGCGGCCCGGCCGAATGCCCAATATCCATGGTAGAAGAGAGTGCCCCCATGGAAGCCCCGATCTGCTCTTTTTGGGCGATATCTGCGACATAAGCGCTGGTTGCCACGGTGGAGAGGGACATCCCGAGCCCGAGCGTGGCACTTACCAGGAGAAACAGGTCAAACGATGACACGAGCGGAATTGCGGCAACTGAACAACCGAGCATGACAAGCCCTGCTGCGATCTGGATGCGTTTGTCGAAACGGTCAGCAAGTTTCCCAGAATACGGTTTGGTCCCGGCGATGATCAGGACCTGGACAGCAAAGATGATCCCGGTCTGGAAGGCCGTAATGCCCTGAGACGCAAGAATGAGCGGGAGGAACGTCTCAAACGCCCCGAATGCAAAATACGTTGCCATATCGACAAGGGCAGTGGCACGGAGCCTGGCATGGGAAAAGAACGTTACAAAACTCTTGCGGAAGCGAGACAACGGGACAAGGCCACGCGGTGTTGTGCGGTCGTCACGGTACATGAGTGTCAGGATCAGGACGGGAACCGCTGCAAAAGCGGCGATAAGGTAAACAATACGATACGCTGTCAGCCCGGGCCAGAACACGAAATACGAGATAATTATCCCGCCGATAACCGGGGCTAAGGTCCTTCCTGTCAGTGTCGCCGATGAGAACTGTCCCAGTATTGCACCTTTGGTATCAGGAAACCGTTCTGCGATTACTGCAGAGATGACCGGAACGAGGATTGCAGTGGCGGTGCCGTGGAAGAACCGGACAGGGATAAGCCAGAAAGGATCCGTGATGAAAAGATAGCACAGCGGGGCAGACAAAAACACCACTCCCGACGTGATGAGGAGTTTCCTTCTGCCCAGATGATCTGAGAGCACCCCGACCGGAAAGGAGAACAGGATCCCGGCGAGCGGCGAAACTGCTGCAATCAGCCCGATCACTGCATCATCTGCGCCAAGTGCCTGCGAAAAGAGCGAAAGTACCGGGTTTTTTGAGATAGTGGTAGAAAAAATTGCAAAGAAACCCAGCAGGAACAGGTACCGGACCAGGCTGCGATCCGGGGAGAATTTTTCTTGTGAACTGATCGTCGTGGGCGACATGGTATTCCGGTATCGGGTGTATTTTTTTTAAGAG
>DATMWO010000323.1:0-3479 GCA_035562475.1 Methanoregula sp. | reverse complement strand
TCACCATTGGCGGCCTTTTAAACGGGGATCGAAAATAGACGAACATTTGGGGTTATTTTCGCTAAAAAGAAATGAATTATGGGTATTTTTGTATGTCCGAAGGCAGTAGAAGGCTAAAATGGCATTTTGAGTGGGGTTGAAGGTTTCGCTTGCCCCCTAATCCTGTTTAAAAATACATTTTCGATAAGAATGGCTGCAAAAAAAAGATGGATTCCGGAATCCTGGTTACGCTTTCATCTTTTTCCAGATGTAGATCTCATACACGAACAGTACAAGGATCACCAGTGTCCCGCCAAGGAAAAATGCCAGTGCCGGATCCGGTAGCACTGCGGCCGCCTGTGCAGCAATACCCGGTGGGATGGGAACCGGAGTGACCTGGGGAGCATCCGCAAAGGTGGGCAGGAGAGTTGGGGCAGGGGTGAGGTTTCCGGCAACAAAACCCGGTACTCCCTTTGCTGCGGCAGCTGTCATTTCTGGAGCCATGGTGGCATTTTGCATTAAACCATCGGTTACTGCTTTTGCTGACGTGACTGCTGATTCCTGTGCTGCCATTCGCGTTGCGCCGTTCATGGAGCTCCCGGCCATGATGCCCTGCCCGAGGACAGGTGACAGCATCGCAATAACCAGCGACCCGAACAGTACAATCCCAAAGAGTGAAGCGTATTTCAACAGCAGCGATCGCACATTGGATTGGCGGGGGGCAACGATCAGGAGCTGGTTTGTGACGGCATAGATTTTTATTTCCCGTCCTTTGACACTGTATTTTGTTTCTGCAACCGTGATCAGACCTGCTTCGAGCAGGTTTTCAATATGATATTTTGCTGTTGTCAGGGGGATGTCTAGCCTGTCGGTAATCTCAGTCAGGCTTTTTTTGCCCTCGGCAAGCAGCTGGAGGATGTCACTTGCAGTCTGGCTCGCCATCGCTTTTGAAATCTTCTGTGCCCGCTCATCGCCTGGTTCCAGGATTACCACATTATCAGCCATGCAGCGCCGCGATTATCCGTTCGCGCCCTACCTTTAAGGCAAGGTCAAGCTGGTTTACATCCGGTCCGCCACCCTGGGCCATTGCTGGTTTACCGCCTCCTTTTCCCCCGAGGAGGCTGCAGACCTGGCTGATGATCTCGCCGGCATTCACCCGCGAGTCACCGGAAGTGAGCACTACCCGCACGGTATCACCAGCTCCGGCAATGAGAGCAACACCCCCTTTCTCTGAGATGGACGTCGCGAGTGCGGCGAGCTCTTTTGCCGGGAGATCGATACGCCTTATGACCACTGAAATACCGAGTATTGATTCTGCAATGATTGTCCCCATCTCCAGCTCCACCAGCCGGGCGCTCATCCGGTCGATATCTTTCTTTTGATCCTTCCATTCATTGAAGAACCGCGAAACGCTTGACGGGAGGTTATCCGGCTGCACCGAAAGGACTTCTGACGAGGATGCAACAAGGGTTTCAAGGTGCTGCATGTAGAAGATCGCGGCCAGACCCGCGGTAAATTCAATCCGCTCAATACCATCCTGGATATGCTCGACCCGTATGATCTTGATAACGCCGACTTCGCCGGTGTTCCGGCAGTGGGTACCGGCACAGGCTTCGATATCACCGGCAACTTTCACCACCCGGATATCCCTTCCCGGGGGAACGCCCCCCTGGTAAAGGGAAAAACCATATTTCTGCTCGGCTTTTGTACGGTCCTCAACAGAAATCTCAACCGGCTGGCTCGCCATGATCATCCGGTTTGCCTCAGTCTCTATTTTACGGAGTTCGTCAGGTGTGATATGCTTGAAGTGCCGGATATCAATACGGGAACTTTCGCTTCCTTTCTGAGCTCCTGCCTGGTGAATATGCACACCCAGGACTTCTTTTGCAGCATGGAGGAGAATATGCGTAGCGGTATGATGGCGCATCAGGGACCATCTCCGCTCCTCATCTACCATCCCTTTTACCCGTTCACCGCGGCGGAGAACTCCCCCGGTGATGTGGTGGAGTATCACTTCCCCGATCTTTACCACCCCGTCAACCCGGACCATACTGTCAGAACTGACCAGCGAACCGGTGTCTGCCGGCTGGCCACCACCATCAGGGTAAAAGAGCGTCTGGTCGGTCACCGCATAGCCATCAAAAAAGTCAAGCACGACCGCTTCGAATTCGATGTCAGAGGACTGGTCGTAGTAGAGCTTTTTTGTCGGAGGGAGTCCATCGACACGTGCCAGATACTTCGAGGTTTTGTCCTCAACAACCTCTTTTTTCGACTCGGAGTGCATATCTGCAACCATTGAATAGAAATTGTCAGGCAGGTCAACAACAGCCCCTTCTTTTGTTGCAATATCCTTCACCATTTCAGGCTGGATGCCGTGTGAATCGTAGAGGGTGATGATCTCGGAGAGCGGGACACGCTGGCTCTTGGCCTTGTAGGATTTTGCAATTTTCTGTACGATCCTCGTTCCACGTTCGAGCGTGGATGCGTATTTCTCGGTCTCCCGGTCAATAATCTCGCGGACAATGGAAATATCCTGCTCAAAGGCATTTATGCCGATGATCCTCGTCTGCTGTTCGACAAGATCGGCAAGCGGTTCCTGTACCTTCAGTTCGTTCATCATCCGCAGCGTTCTCCGGATGACAAGACGGGCAAGGTAGCCCTCACGGACATTGGACGGTACGATGGAATCACCGAGCATGTATGCCAGACAGCGGGTGTGATCAACTACCGCGTACACCTTCTCGATCGGGGTGATCATCTTGTCGAGTTTTTCCGGGGAAATATCAATGGCTGCTGCTACTTTCTTGCGCAGCTGGAACAGATTCGTGCCGGAGATGTCCATGAGCCCGGCAAATTTTGCATTGAGAGCAAGGATCTTGGTAAACTCCTTGTTATCAAGCATATGCGAGAGCCCGGCTGCACTCATTACTCTGCTGACCATCTCCGGAAAAACCGCATCATAGATAGTAGGTGAACCTTTGGATGCCCATACAAGTCGTTCAAGCCCGTAACCCGTATCGACAATCCGGAGCTTCATCGGGTAGTACATTTCCCCGTTCAGGTCATATCCCGGTGCCGCGGTCTTTTGGCGACCCAGGCTCATGAAGACCAGGGTTGCAATCTCAAGTCCGCCAATAAGTACTTCAACACTTGGTCCTGCATTCCCGCCGCCGATCCACGGGTGCTCCTTATACGTGACTTTGGTGATATCCCCTCCAATGGATGCTATGAACTGGTCGCACAGTTCCACGGTCCGGTCTTTCCAGTAGATCTCTTCAGTGGGTGTGTTGAAGGCGTGATGCGCCATCATCTCAAATGTTGTGAGGTGCCGCCCTGATCTGCCGACTGAATCGAGATCATTGAGCCGGATGCACGGCTGGGATATGGTGAGCGGATTTGCCGGAGGTGGCACGATACCCCCGGTTACAAAGGGCTGGAAATCAGCAATCGATGCGATAGTGAGGTAGATATCGTCCCGCCAGCGTGCAACAACCGGGTAA
>DATMWO010000322.1:0-4160 GCA_035562475.1 Methanoregula sp. | reverse complement strand
TCCATGCTGCGGTGTCATTGGGAGAAAGTTCAATAGCCTTATCAAAAGATTCGACTGCTTCAGAATAACGGCCGGCATTATCAAGCATGTTTCCATGGTTAATCCACGCATTCGCGTCATCAGGGTTACTGGCAACCAGTGTGATCCAGGTTTCGACATCGTCGGCATACGTACCGGTTTGGCTACGTGCGTTTCTGCGGTTGTTCCATGCGGTAGTGTAATCCGGGCGGAGATCTATTGCCTTGTCATACGAGCTTACAGCTTCTGTGTACAGGGCGAGATACTCCCGTGCCACACCGCAGTTGTTCCATGCCACCGCGTTATCCGGATTAAGGTTAGTCGCCCTTTCGTACGAAGCAACCGCTTCAGAATACCGGCCGAGATGAACGAGCGTGTTTCCGTAGTTGATCCAGACCTCAGGGTTTTCCGGGTTGAGGAGAATTGCCTTGTCATACGATACAACCGCTTCGGAATACCGGCCAAGAGTGTCCAGTGCAACACCACGGTTGTTCCATGCTTCAGCGTAATCCGGATTGATAGAAATTGCCTGGTCATACGAGGAGACTGCTTCAGAAGATCTCCCAAGGTTATCCAGTACAACGCCGCGATTGTTCCATGCCACAGCATTAGAAGGGTAAAGGGCAATCGCCTTGTCATATGATTCGACTGCTTCGGAATACTGATCGAGTCCGGCAAAATTATTACCTTCATTGATGAACTGACTAGCTCGATCCCGCATGAAATAGAATATGTTATCCAGCTAATCACTGTTGCGATTCATTTCTGAACGATACTATACCGGCAAATAATTATCTTGTGGATTGGGAGATATTTTCTGGTTCAATCCCTGTCAATTTCAATGACGGTCGTGCCAATGGTGTGCATTGAATGCGAATCAGGATGAATCCGGGCCAGCGAGGGAAAAATTCACCGCTGATAAAAAAAAAGTTCAGAGCAGTTTCTCGGTATAGCGGATAACTTCTTTGATGGCCTTGACCCGGGCATACCATTTATTGTCCGACTCAATGACAATCCACGGGGCATGGGGAGTGTTGGTCCTTGCCAGCATCTCATCCACCGCAAGGTCATAGAGATCCCATTTCTCCCGGTTTCTCCAGTCTTCTTCAGTTATCTTGTATTGCTTGAGCGGATCCTTCTCCCGCTGGCTGAACCGTTTGAGTTGTTCATCCTTGTCTATCTCAAGCCAGAATTTGACCATTCCCCCGCCACTGCTTTCGACATAGTCCTGTTCCATTTCATTTATTTCCTGGTACGCCCGTTCCCACTCGGTTACCGAACAAAACCCTTCCACACGTTCAACCAGAACACGCCCGTACCAGCTCCGGTCATAGATTGCGAAATGCCCGGCTTTCGGGTAGTGACGGATAAACCTCCAGAGGTAATGGTGCTCTTTCTCGTAGTCATTCGGTGCTGCGACCGGAATAACATCATATCCCAGCGGGTTGATGTATCGGGCGAGACGGGTGATGTTTCCTCCTTTTCCGGCCGCATCCCATCCCTCATAGACAATGATAAACGGAATTTTCCGTTTAAAGAGCAGGTAATTGATCTCAAGCATCTCGATCTGCAGGCTGTTGAGCATATTCTGACAGTCTTCTTTTGAATACGATACACTGGCTGAAGATTTTCTCGGGACAGGATTTTTCGGAGGCTTGGAAATACTTTTCTGCCGTGCTTTTTTTGACCGCTCTTCTGTTTCAAAAGCAACTCTTTTTTCGAGCGTTTTTACTACTAGTGAATATACCCTGAAAATGGTATACTTCCGGTCGGTGGATTCGATAACATGCCAAGGTGCATAATCGGTATCGGTCTTTTCAATGAATTCATCAATAATCGGAAGATAGGTGTCATAACTGTGATGGAAATCCCAGATACTGGGTGTCACCAGCCAGGCAGTAAGCGGGTTCCTCTCCCGCTCCAGTAACCTGAGTTTCTGTTCGTCTTTGCTGATATGTAAAAAGAATTTGAGGATTATTGCGCCGCTGTCACTCAGCTGGCGTTCAAAAACCGTTATTGAATTAATCTCATCCTTAAGCGATTTTTTCCAGCCGATGCTGGATAGTTTTTCTGCAAGTGCCCTGCTGTACCAGCTGCGGGCAAACAGGGCAATCCGCCCTTTTGAAGGAGTTTTTACCCAGAATCTCCACATGAACGGACGTGCCCGTTCTTCATCCGTGGCTTTATCGGTTGCATGAAGGGTAAACCCACGGGGATCAAGAGACTGGATAATCTCCCTGGTGGCCATGGTAATGCCGGCAGCATTCCAACCTTCGATGACAATTATGGTGGGGATCTTCAGATCGCGAAGTGTCCGCTGAAGGACACTGAGGCGCTCTTTTAACGGGGGCAGGGATTCATCAAAAGTCTTATCGTCAATAGTTTTTGTTAAATCATACTTTTCAAACATCCGTCCCCCTGGCACTCACCGGAATCAGAACACCTTTGATTACCAAACGAATCGTAGGGCATGACAGGTATTAAACCCTACCTGAATAGTTTCAGGAGGGAATTTACCTGAAAATTATGTATTGAGAGGAAGACCATTCTCAGTCGCGATGGAGACAAAGGCATCGGCAAGGAGCGCAGCCTGTTTTGTTGTTGCCCCGTATGTGTTGAATTTCCAGACTTTCGTTGCACCGGGAATTACGCCGACAATACCTTTTTCTTCAAGGGCACCTGAGAAATAAAATCCCCTCTTTTTGTGGGATTCTGCCACTTTATCAAAAGATGCAATAGTATCTACCCGTGTCAGGGTGTGTTTCCGTGGGTATTCAGAAAGGATCTTTGTACCGGTAACGGACAAAAGGGCTTCTAGAACAACGCGGTTGTTTTCCAGTTCCCGGTCAAAGTGCTTCACCCGTTCCTTCACGTGGGGGAATGAAGCCATCATGCCGACAAGTGTTGCACCCATCAGCGTGCAGCCCATCATCTCCGGTTCCTTGATACCGAACTTCCGTTTTGTCACATCGCCTTCAATTCCCGTAGTGCGGAAAACTTCCGCAGCTCGTTCCTTAGTCGCGGCAAGAACACCGGACGGAGCCGGGGCTGCCATACTCTTGTGCCCGGAGCCGACAATGAAATCCACACCGAGATCTTTTCCATCGACCGGGAGGATACCCACCGTGTATGCCCCATTGTACAGTACGGGGATATCGTACTGATGGGCTACTTTTGCGATCGCTTTCACCTCATGCATGTTGCCATACTGGTAATCGACATGGTCAATGAAGGCCAGAACGGGCGTCCTGCCGGACTCGCGTCGGACCTCCTCGATCTTTATTGCTGTCGCATCAGCAGTAATCATATGAGCGGTATCCTGGGGGATCTCACGAACGATACCCCCGGTTCCTTCTATGGCAAGGAATTCAGTATAGTGAGAAAGCGATGTGAGGAGCACCGGATCTCCCTTCCTGACGTAGGTGTTAGCGACTGCCTGGAACCCGCGCCGGGCACCGGGTACTACACGGACTGCATCCATATTCAGCCATGCAGCGACTTCCTGATGGAACCCGGCAATCGGAGGTTTGCTGATGTAATCGAGACGGTTGGGTTTGCGGCAGTTATCGCAGACAGAATAACCATCCCCATACGCGATGACGGCTTTCATCGCATCTGCAGTGAGCCTGCCACCTGCCTGGATGGGATCAATATTTATGAAGAGCTCATTGACCTGCCGCGCTTCTATTCCGCTCCCGCACCTCATTTCAGCATCTCCTGTTTTAAGGATGCTACCTGCCGTTCGAGATTTTCCAGCAGACGTTGTGCCTGGGTCCTCTGGGTTTCATCCAGCATATGTGAGGGTGCGGTTTCCCTGAGGATTACCCGAAGGTCCGTAAGGGTATAAAGTGCCTGGAATGTCATGTCAACTGCCCTTTTTGACAACGAATCACCTTACTAGTATTGGGAAGACGATGAAATAAGTAACCACTATTGTTCCTTTTTAACTGTGGGAGTTCTTCAGGAGGTTAGGGCTTATCCCGTGACTGGGGGGTATCGTACTCAGGGAACATGCCCTCCAGAGCTTATTGGGTAATCAGAACCCCGGACTCAGGAAAACAGGTAAAAAAATACGAGAGGGGGATCAGACAACAACAAACTGTCCCTGCATTGACGGATGGAGATCGCAGCGGAAGTAATAG
>DATMWO010000321.1:0-4834 GCA_035562475.1 Methanoregula sp. | reverse complement strand
ATACATATGCGAAGTATCTGGATTCTTGCAATAGGATTAATCCTGGTAATTTTAGCAGGTGGTTGTACTTCGACTGCACCATCTGCCCAACCAACAGCCACCTCAACAATAGTGCCGGGAACTACCCCTTTTCCGACTACCCCAAAGGTCACTTCATCGGAAACTGCCGCTATACCAGAGGTCCTTCCCTCTTCAACTATCACGCAGACGCTGTATTCAACCAGTGATATCTACAAACACTTTGTTGATATTGCATTCAGTCCGGATTATCCCTCCATTAATAAATGGAACAAAGAATTAGTTCATGTTGCACTTACCGGAAACTATGATAACAACGATATAAAAACAATAAATAATTTCCTCCAGGTATTCAACAGCTATTCAAGTACCACAAAATTGCCCAAAGAAGTTCAACAGAGCGAGACATTAGGAGACATCGTTTTAATTTTTTTACCCGAATCGTCATTAAACAATATTAATTTGGATAGCAGCTGGAAGATTTCAAAAAATCCTGAAAATGGTGCTATAAACTTCATCTATAAAACCAACCGGTTTCAATATGGTGTAAGCACCCATACCGTGTACATCAATTCAGATCTAAAGGGAAATGCCCGCACCCATTGGATTTTACGATCACTTTTATATGAATTAGGATTCCCCGGAGAGACGGGTATGTACCCGGATAGCATATTTTATTCCGGGTCTGACACGGTGACTTCTTTGAACAAAATCGATTTAAAAGCATTGGAACTGATGTATGGTACAAAAATTTCCAATGGTATGTCTCTTAATAAAATTAAAGACCTTTTTTTGATTGATTCATCGGGATCAGCACCGATCGCGAGCCCGGTCTTATCGACACCGACCCCCCGGGCTACATCTCCACTATCCTCAACACCTACTCACACGCCCGTCCAGGAAGGCACCACGAGTGCACCAACCGAAGCGGTACCATCACCTGCAGCGATACCGGAAAGTCCGATACGGCCCCTCACCATAGTGATTGCCGGGCTGTTTGTCGTAAGTATCGGGATTGGGATATATGCCTGGAAGAACTGGTAAAATACCTTTTTTTTAATCACTTTCGCCCTGCTAACAATACGTATTGACTATTCTCATGGACTTTTATGATTACGATGAATTTTTCTGAAAAGATACCGACTACCCCGAACCCGGTGCTACCGTCATTCCATGCGGACAGCATGGTATCCCGGGACCAGCCACCCCGGACCGCGGAGGACCTTTATCGGGAATACCTGGCGAAACATCCTGCAACTAACAACAACGTCGCTAATTGCATTTTAAAGGCCGGGTAATCATCGAGCGGCTGCATATTTCCCGAAGGTATACCGTTTTTTTTTGGAGATCGATAAAGGGAAAAAACACATTCATTGTCCAGGAGACCCTGCTGATCGAACATGCTCAAGAATAGTATTTGAGTTTTATTTTCGCTCCTTTTTCCCTGAGAATTTTATTTGCCTTTCAGTCCGGCGTGTAAACTCTCTTTTCACGCCGGTCCTTCAGCAACACCTACGTGCCTACCGGAACAGATACGTATTCAACCCAAGGGCGCCCGCGGGCCAGGAAGTAAAAAAATGGCAGATTTCGTACAGAACTCACAGACCAAGACTGCGGTTCGCCAGCTCGCGAGCCCCATTGCAGACGTAGCGGCGTTCAACCTGATCATCCAGTCGGTTATCACCGACAACCCGTTTGCCTGTGTATCGTATATGACCGCCGGCCAGAACCATGACCCGGTAGAGAAGACCCGGGAAGGCTACACCGTACGGTTCGTGTACGAGGACGGGGATGCAAAGAACGTTGGTATCGCCTCCCACCGGTTCAACACTCTCGCCGGATTTAATGCCGGGGTTACCGCGTTGCTGGCAGCCGCAGCCGTCACAACCGCACATGCCGGCACCGCGGTCCACGATGCAGGGAATGATGCATTCAGTGCCACCCTCAGGTGCCACGATGCCAACGGTGAACTCTACATGGTGAACTTCAGCCGCGACCGGGTCACCCTCACGTCCTACTCGGACGAGGCCATCCGCACCGCGGTTGAGACCTGGGCGGATACCGTCCCGGCCCTCGCGTAAATTTCGCAGCGGCGAAATGACCCGGAGGGGAGGAGACCCCCCGGTCCCCTCTCTTTTGTGGTCCTCTCGTCGTTTATGGAGGACCGTTATGGAAACCGAAATGGCAGGGATTCTGCTGGGAGTTGTACTCCCGCTCTATCCCCTGTTGTTTGCCATCTACCAGAAGATCGGCAAATATGACGAGATTGTTGAGGAGTTCAAAAAACTCAGGGCCGAACACGAAAGTCACAAGGAGAACTATCATGGACACTAAAATCGTATCCCACGCAGTTGCAAAAGTGACCGGCCTGTACAGGGGCACATTCAACGGGCTTGAACCCCTCACGGTGCACACTCCGCTGACCCTGGACGAGGTGCGGCGGAATCCTGTCTTCTATGAACTGGACCTGAATCCTGACAGGAACGACGAGAACCTGATCATCGATGTTATCTACGACAACCTCTCGCCCCTGCGGTTGCAGGACCTGCGGAGGGGAACGGATATCCCGCAAGGAGTCCGGTTCTGGCCGGACTGGTTCGATATCCCGCCGTATGATGAGATGCACGACACCGATGGTCGTCGGGTTTACCCGCGTTCACCGGGTATTCACACAGTGCAGATCCGGACAGGCCGTTGCAAGTTTGTGCAGATGGGACGGGCCCGGGACTTTAGTCCGGACAATGGCGGGTACACCAGCCCGGTGTTTGAGATTATGATCGCCGGGGACAAATATGTTTGAGGACGAGCTGCATACCCGGTGTGCCATCTGCGGGACCGGAGTCCTGCTCGGGTTCATCCTTGTGCTGGCTCATCTTCCGCTCATCCTGCTCACGGTACCGGTCGCTGCGTTGTTTCTCGGCATCATTGCGGATCCCGAAGAGACGCATGCGGTGTGGTACGGGATGCTGAACACTTTTGGTATCTTAGACGTTTCCACGCTGACCGATGATGAGAGTGTGAACTATGCCCGGAAAAAACATTACTTCTGGTTCGGGGAGGTGGGGATGGCCGGTATTCTGGCGGGGAGCATTGCGGTCCCTGCCGGGATCTGGTTTGCGGGACAGACCGAGATCTCTCTTGCGTTCATTGGGGCGGCAGTCCTGTTCCTTCCGCTCTTCATCTTCATGCCTAAGCTGATTCAGTGTGCGATGAAGGTGGATGCGGATGTGGTTATCGATGCGTTTGGGAAGAATGAGCAGGTGAAGAAAGTGTTCTGGACTTTGTTCGTTGCGATGGCAGGATTGGTGCTGGCCCGGGTTGTGGATCCGGTGACAGCTCAGCAGGTGGTCGCGTTGATTACGGGGATGGGGGGATAACCCGCCGGGGATATTTCTCCACCCGTTTTTCTTAATTTTTTCGCGATTAATGGATCGTTTTTAGCGTGACCCAGTCGATGAAAATGCAGATTGCATTTCCGGAGAATAATTTTTACTGTCCGCCATTCTATGATCCACTATTATCTGAATACCGGGTGATACCCGGGTAAAAGGCATACTAATGAAAATTACATACCCCGAAATCGGCATTTGCGGGCTTTCCTGCAGACTTTGCCCTCATTACCACACTGAAGGTGCAAGCAGGTGCGGGGGATGTAAAACAGAATCCAGAATGGGTGCCGGTTGCCCGTTTATCACGTGTGCCCTGAAGAAAAAAGGAATTGAATTTTGCTGGGATTGCGAAGAAAACGAAACGTGTGAAAAATGGGCGAAGCACCGTAACGCCGCAAAAAAAGCCGATTCATTCAAGTGTTATCAAAAACTGGAGGATGATATTGCATATATCCGGAAGAACGGGGTAGATGAGTTTGAAGAAACACAAAAAAAGAGAGAATGCCTGCTGAAGGAAATGGTGCGGGAATTTAATGATGGACGTTCAAAAAGCTACTATTGCATAGCAGCTACCGTTCTGGAAGTTGGAGAATTAGAAGAAGCATTAACTCAAGCTCATAAGATTTCTGATGGATTGGAAATTAAAGAGAAATCAAAAGTTCTTCATTCAATACTGGATGAAATTGCGAAACAAAGGCACTATTATTTGAAGTTGACAACATGAGGTTCTGATATCGTAACTAAGACTTCCTGCTGGTTGTATTGTGCTGATACATGACGGGACTTTTATAGAATTTTTGTTGAGAAAAACTATCATATTTTTCTAAAATTTGACAAGGTATATGGTTTCGTGGAAAAATAGAAACGAACTATGACTGATAATCCCTATGATACCCCGGACACTATCTCTGATGATCCGCCTCAGGAATGGCGATTGAACGACCATGACGAAAGTGCAGCCCGACGTGCTCTCTATGCTGCCAGGATGCAGTTGCATGGAGAGTGACCAAATCTAAAAAAAGACTCTGATGACGCTTTTGTTTGGTTGATGGATTGATGACTTGTAGCTCCGAAATGACCATTATTAACAATTGAAAACATACGAACCGGTCGTCATAACTGTAGGGCACACCAATAAAATTTACCCTGGTACGCGAAACTTACATGACAACCGAAATGCTAAAAGCGGGCTCGACCCTCCTCTCAAAGAAGCTGTTCAAACTGACTATTGCGGGAGGATTGGTATTCTGGGTCACAACCATCGCAACTTCCCTGCTTCCCATCGCTGCGGAGTATAGAGCTGCCTATTCAAACTGGAGCATGCAAACGGTTTGGATTTACTCTTTGCTTATGGGTATGATTATCGGATACGGTGTCAGCTATTTCCTGCTTCGTTATTTTGATAAGATTCCATCAAAGAATCCAAT
>DATMWO010000320.1:0-3084 GCA_035562475.1 Methanoregula sp. | reverse complement strand
TTGATGTACAATCTGATACACTCACCATCAGAGCAGTCCTGCCCGAACGGGATCGGGAACCCCTGAAAAAATACATCGGAAAGGACTTGCTGGGATTCCGGTTCGATATCAGTGCAATGCCAGAACACCATAAGATGCATTTTTTCAGCACACAACAGGCAGGAAAATTAGTGCATGTTGAAGAAAACCTGCACACGATTTTTTTTCAGCAGATTTCACAGGATTCCTGCGATATGATCAAGAACGGGCTCAATCTGGGAGAGAGCATTTATACTATCGGATTGACCCGGCATGGGATACTTTTCGGGAATGTGTCGTTTTCACCCAGAAAAGGAGAAACCGTAACCAGCTCATCGATTATTGAAACGTTTGTCCGGCAGGCATCCGTCGTATTGCACCGGAGAAGGACCGATGAGGCACTGAAGGCAAGTGAACAACGCTATCGGAGCGTTCTCGAAAACATCCAGGACGTTTTTTACCGTTCCGATACAGCAGGAAATCTGATCATGGCAAGCCCGAGCTGGGCCAGGATGCTTGGATATGACGCTCTTGACAACTGCATCGGTTACAACATTGCCGAAAAATTCTATTTTGAGCCGCAATTACGAAAAGAATTTCTCGATGCTGTCTACCGGAAGGGTTCAGTAAGTGATTATGAAATTACCTTAAAATGCAGGGATGGTAGTCCCCTCTATGTCTCAACAAACAGTCACCTGTATTATGATGAGGGGGGTACATTACTTGGCGTAGAAGGAATTTTCCGGGATATCAGCGAGCGTCATGCTGCAACAGAAAGAATTGAGCATTATATCACTACACTCCGAGAAAGTGAAGAGATCTTTTCAAGCGTAGCACAACAGTCGCCATTTCCTATTGCAATCATTGAACCAGACGGTACATACCGGTATGTAAATCAGAAGTTCGTTGAAACCTTCGGGTATGATCTCAATGACTTCAAAACGGGAAGAGAATGGTTTTCCCTTGCCTATCCGGATCCGCACTACCGTAAAAAAGTCATTGACACATGGAAATCGGATCTTGAAGCATCGGAATCCGGCATCGAAAGACCGGAAATATTTACCGTACGATGTAAAAATGGTGTTGACCGTGAAATTGTTTTTCACCCGGTTACCTTGTCTGACCAGAAACAGTGTATTGTCTATGAGGATCTCACGGATCAGCATAAAGCAGAACAGGTGCAGAAACTTCTCTCTTTAATTGTTGATACCACCTCAGACGCGATAACCGGAGAAAAAACCGATGGAACAATTATAAGCATGAACCCGGCTGCAGAGCACCTGTACGGGTACTCAAAAGAGGAAATCATTGGTCAGAATACCTCCCTGATCATCCCCCAGGATCGACAGGATGAAAGCAGGCGGATTTTTAACCGGATCATACAACGGGAAGCGATTAATAATATTGAAACATGTCGGGTGCGTAAGGATGGCAAGGTCATTGACGTTGAATTAACCATTTCTCCCATAACCGATGAGAATGGCATGGTTATTGGTGCTTCCACGGTTGCCCGGGATATCTCGTTGAAAAAATCTGAAGAGCGGTTACGGGAAAGTGAGGAAAAATACCGCACTCATGTTGAAAATATGAATGTAGGTATTTACCGAAGCACAGGGGATCCCAGGGGCAGGTTTGTGTGGGGGAATTCCTCCCTTGTGGAAATTTTGGGATACCCCTCTTTTGAAACACTCCGGCAGATTGCCGTTGCAGATATCTTTAGCGAACCTGAGGGAAGAAAAGAACTTCTCGATGACCTCCAGCGGTTTGGATTTGTGAAGAACCGTGAAATACATCTTATACGGGATGACGGAACCCGGATATGGGTCAGTATCACCGCACTTGCGAAGTTTGATCCGGCCGGCAAAATTGAATTTATCAATGGAATAGTCGAAGATGTTACCCGGAAAAAAGAGATCACACCCCAACTTCAGAAATTCCGGTATGAACTGGGGGATCTTGTCGGGTGTTTACCCGATCCGGCATTCGCTGTCAGTGAAACCCACCACATTATTGCATGGAATGCTGCAATGGAACAGATGACCGGTGTCAGTAAAGATGAAATTATCGGATCTGAAGGATTTTTGCCTGCACTGCCAAAAAATACCCCTTCACCTGCTGTCATGGTCGATCTGATTAATCTGATCGATGCAGCCGATGAGGAGATTGAAAAACATGATCCTCCCCTGACAAGGGAAGGAACCTCACTTGTCGCCCATGGTTATTTTCCATCACTGTATTCCGGCAGGGGTTCGTATATCTGGGCCAAAGCTTCACCGCTCTTTGACCATGATGGCAGAAGGATGGGGGCAATTGAGGTTATCCGCGATGTTTCAGCGTTAAAGGAGCTTCATCAATTACTGAAAAATCCGAAGACCGGATGCATTTTCGGAGCTGATGCAGAGATTTCCCCTCCTGGTGCTGCGTATCCGGTTTTTCCTGATCATGATTCAATAAAAACCCCGGGACTGTTAAGCCCGAACTACCTGTCCAGTGCCCTGAAGATGGCGCGGGATTATATAGCGATTCTCGATCGATCGGGTAAATGTGTCTGGGTAAATGATGCGCTGGCCGGTGCAGTGAATGCAGGAAGCTGCAATGATCTGGCGGGAAAAAGTATCGCACTCTATATCGCACCGGAATTTCGTAAAATGGCATTGGACTCTCTCAGCGAGGTCAAAAAAAACGGGCATAAAACCGTTCCCTTCATGATGCTTTCCTCGTCCGGGAGAGTTCAGGTTGAAGCAAATATTTCTGCGATTACTACAGAAGAAGGCGATATTTTCGGGTATATGGCAATCGCACGACATGTCGAAGGAAAAAAATCGAAAAATCACAATGATGACAAAAAGTGATACACGGGATTCAGGAGCATTTTTTATCGAACGATTCTCACGCAGGTTTTATTGTGCTTTCAATCTTTTTTGATGAATTGGCTCCAGAGAATTCCTTTTACTTACTATGAAATTCAGGATGCTGGTACAATGAAGGACCGGACAGTGCCTCTACCCCCATAGCGCCCCTGCGCCTGGCGATGATACCATAGCGCCTGTCCGGGGGTTATCATAC
>DATMWO010000319.1:0-7631 GCA_035562475.1 Methanoregula sp. | reverse complement strand
CCCTCTTGTCGATAGTTTTGACATGGATGACCTTGCATTTAACGTGAAAAAAATGCCCGGGAAAATTGTGATGGGGGTCCAGCGCAGGACTTCAAATGCGGATGGACGTAGTATCAGGGATATCCCCACCTGCTGGCAGGATTTTTTCTCCCGGAACATGGCATCAAAGATTCCTCACCGCGCAAAGACACCGGCAATGTTTGCCGTGTATTCGGATTATGAGAGCGACTGGACCGGAGAATATAACTACCTTATTGGGAGTGAAGTGACAAAGGCAGATACGATTCCCGCGGGGCTGGCAATCGTGCGGATTCCCGCCCAGACCTATGTGGTCTTCACTGCGGCCGGGCCGATGCCGGACGCGATCCTTCTCATCTGGGCGTCGATTTGGGGGACAAAACTTCCCCGGGCATATACCTTCGATTTTGAGCAGTACGATGCCCGGTTTACCCGCCCGGAGAATAAGGAGGCTGAGGTCTACATAGCGGTACATGAAGAGCAACTGAAATCAATGCAATAATTTCACTCGTGTTCTTTTTTTCTATCTGCCTTGATATTCACCTGATGGCGGGGCTGACACGGTATGGCAGCAGGCTTAAGCGACACTACATTCTCACTGTCTGGTATGCCCGGACAGGTCATGCCAGCATTACCTTTCAATAGATAGGACGAGTATCTTTTCTCATGCAGTCCCGCACCATCACCTTCTCGCGGAATATATTTCTCCCTCTCACAACAGTATGCCGGAACCGTTGTGGGTACTGCTCATTCCGTACTCCGGTTTATAACGGATGCCTCATGGCACAAATAGACGTTGAAAAGACCCTTCAGAACGGGGCAGCACTTGGATGTACAGAAGCACTTTTCACATTCGGGGAGCACCCTGAGGAAGAACCTGGCTTTACCGACTATCTCAAACGAGCCGGGTATGCTACTATTCTCGATTACTGCGAGGCTATGTGCAGGAAAAGTATCGGATATGGGGTACTTCCGCACACGAACGCCGGTATCCTGACATGGGACGAGATGGAACGGTTGCGTGCAGTAAATGCAAGCATGGGGCTGATGCTGGAGACGACCGCCAGGATCCCAGCTCATAGCAATTCTCAAGGCAAGGAACCGGAAATCAGGCTTCGTATGATCGAAGACGCCGGAAAACTCAGAATACCGTTCACCACCGGCCTGCTTTTAGGAATTGGTGAAACAAAGGCAGACCGGGAAGAATCCCTTCTTGCAATCCGGGATCTCCACAAAAGGTACGGGCACATCCAGGAGGTTATCATCCAGAACTTTTGTCCTAAACCAGGGACACCAATGGCTCACCATCCGGTGCCGGGAACCGATGAAATCTGCTCTACTATCAGGATGGCACGCGATATTCTCCCAAAAGATATCGCCATCCAGATCCCTCCTAATCTCACCGATGCGTCCGTGCTTATCTCCTGCGGGGTGGATGACCTCGGGGGGGTCTCACCCCTCACTATCGATTATGTCAATCCGGAACACCCCTGGCCAGCGATCGACGAACTCAAAAAGATCGTCGGCGATGCCCATCTCCTTGAGCGACTCTGCATCTACCCGCAGTACATAAAAAGAGGATGGTATCACCCCCATTTGCAACCCCTAATAAACCGGCTCGCACATACTGTTAAGGCAAGGAGCAGTGGACTGTGAAGTGTAAGGATCTCCTGATTAAAGGTAAAGCAAAATCAGTGTACACCACCGATACAAAGGGTAAACTCATTGTTGAGTTCCGCGACGACATCACCGCATTTGATGGCGGGAAAAAAGATGTGCTGAAAAATAAAGGGACCTGCAATGCTGAGGTGTCGGCATTCTTCTTTGAATATCTCGAACATAACGGAGTAAAAACCCATTTTTTCACCATGCTGGATCCTCACCACATGGTTGTGAGAAAACTCGAAATGATCCCGCTTGAAGTAATTGTGCGGAACATCGCTGCCGGCTCCATTGTCAGAAATTATCCGTTTGTGGAGGGGACACCGTTTGACCCACCCCTGATCGTGATCGATTTTAAAGACGATGCACGGCACGATCCGATGCTCAACGATGAGATTATTTTTGCATTAAAACTCGCCACACCTGCTGAGCTCAAAACAATCAAAAAAGTGGCACTCGAAGTAAACAGGCTTCTTTCTGCATTCCTTGCAGCACAGGGAATCACGCTGGTGGATTTCAAAATAGAGTTTGGCAGGCAGGGAAAAACGATCTATCTGGGTGATGAGATCAGTATGGACTCCATGCGACTCTGGGACAAAAAAACCGGCGAGTCGCTGGACAAGGATGTGTACCGGTTCGAGAAAGGAGATGTAATGGCCATTTACAACAAGGTAGCACAGCGGATTACAAACCGGTAAAAAAAACAGTGACGAAGGATTGATGAAAACGTGTAACACTGGTAAAATATCGACAGCGTTGATACGATGGTCCGCTGAATTGAGCACAAAGACTAACGTCTTGAATCAAGAAACATATCATGAACGAGAATATCATACAGAAAGGGTCTGGTAGTATGACAGAAGAAAATGCAGATGAACAGGAAATGCTCAAATGGGCAAAAGGATATGCAAACAAGCAGGGCTGGGCACTCAATACCGATGAAAAACAACTCTCAACAGTTATCCGGGGGCTTGTGCGGAACAAAAAGAAGTTCGGAAGACCGTACTGTCCCTGCCGTCTCCGGAGCGGTGACGAGGAGAAAGACCTGGCAATCGAATGTCCCTGTGTATACCATAAAGATGAAGTTGCCCAGGATGGACATTGCCATTGCAACCTCTATTTCAAAAAGAACTGATCATTTTTTTACCACGGTAATTCGCCATTTTTTGTACTCTGCCTATGGATGAACCAGACGTTCCCTCCTCTGCCTGCCTGGTCACAGGTCTGCCACCGCTTCATGGGGGATTGCCTGAGATACTCATCCTCGGCAGTTTTCCTGGCAGGCAGTCACTGCTGAAACAAGAGTACTACGGGAATCCCAGGAATCATTTCTGGCATATCATTGAAGCTCTGTTTCTTATTGATCGTCATCTTCCCTACGAGGTCCGGACTTCCCTTTTAATGGATCACCGGATCGCACTCTGGGATGTGATCTGCACCTGCTCCCGTGCAGGAAGTGCAGATGCCAGGATACAGAGTCCGGTGTTCAATGATCTTGCTGGTTTCCTTGAATCATTTCCTTCACTACACCTTGTTGCACTCAATGGCAGCTCTGCTGGCCGATACTTTCCCCGGCTGAATATACCTGCGCCTGTTCGTGCTGTTGTCCTGCCGTCAACGAGCCCGGCAAACACCCGCTATTCCCTTGATGAAAAAATTAAAAGGTGGGAAATAATTCGCCCATATACATCCACCAGTTAACGAACGAAAAAAATTATCGTCCCATGTGGAACTTCAGGAAAATAACGTGATAGATTGCGTAGAAGCCGACAAGCACGGCAAAGGTATAACCGAAGATTGCAACCCAGTAGATGTAGTCCGGAAGGGATAGCGGGTGCGAAAGCAGTACAAGCGAGGACCCTACCACAAGGGAAGCCACGACAAGACCAAGTAAGAGCTTGTCGCTGGCTTTATCGAGAGACATCTGGAGTTTCTGGATATCGGTTTCAACGATCTCCAGCTTGAACGTCCCGGTTGAGAGCCGCCGGAGCATAAGGTTGAGATTACGGGGCATATCAAAAATGGCATCCGCGGCGTCCAGAAAAGATACGGAGGCTCGTTTGAAATAAGCAGCAGAAAGGTTTCGTGCATCTGCAAGCTTGGTAAGGTAGGGTGTGACCTCTTTTTCGAAATTGAATCTCGGATCAAGCCGGATACCGATATCAAGTACCATGATAAAGACCTTGAGAAGGAGCATCAGGTTCATAGGGACTTTCAGGCGGTAGCGACGCATTGCATTGGTCAGTTCAGTTACGACAAGCCTGAAATTGTATTGCGCAAGCTCGTCACTACCACCGAAATCATGCATCAGGATGTAAAGGTCGTCCCGCAGGGATTCACGGTCAGACTCATCAATCTCGATCCCGAATCCTTCGAGGGACCTGATCATGAGTTCAACGTCGTCATTCACCAGCGCAAAAAGGAGGTTTATGAATCCCTGCCGTTTTTCCGGACGCAGGATACCAACAATACCAAAATCCAGAAAGACGATGGTTCCCTCTTTTGTTACGAGAAGGTTACCAGGGTGCGGGTCACCGTGGAAGAATCCATCTTCAAAGATCATCTTGAGGTAAGCATGGAATCCCCGCACTCCGATTTCATGGGGGTCCAGACCCATCGTTACTATTGCTTCCCGATCATCAATCCTGACCCCTTCGACAAACTCCATGACCATCAGGTATTCAGATGAGTATTCCCAGTAGACCTTTGGGAAACGGATACCCGGAACATTGTGGAAGTTTCGTCTCATTCGGTCGGCGTTTCGGGCATCCCGGGTAAAATCGAGCTCTTTTACGATCTGATGGGCAAAATCATCCACCATGCCGATCGGATTGTAAACCCGCGTTTCGGGAAATACTGTTTCGACACGCTCTGCCATGGATCGAAGAATGGAAAGATCCGTTTCGATAATTTCCCTGATTCCGGGCCTTTGTATTTTAAGGGCGACTCTGGTCCCGTCTTTCAGGATTGCGGAATGTACCTGAGCAATCGATGCGGAGGCAACCGGCAGCTCATCGACCTTCCAGAACCAGTTTTCACATTGGTTAAAACCTTCACAACTCTTTTCCAGGACCACCCGGATTTCTGAGAAAGGGACAGGTTTTGCATGGTCCTGCAGTTTTTTCAGCTGTTCAATCAGTTCCGGGGGAAGCAGTTCGGTTCTCGTGCTCATTATCTGCCCGAACTTTACAAATGTCGGGCCAAGTTCCTCGAGGGCAAGCCGCATCCGTTCGTACACCGTGGATGCATCGGGATCCTTCCCCTGGCCGGGAAGCCTGAACCGGGCTCGTGTGGGGAACATTGTTTCAAGCCCTATGTTAAAACCATGTTTGCCCAGTATGTCCACTATCTGTGCATACCGCGTGATCCGGTTAACCATGCGTATGATTTGGATGTCGTGATACTTAATGCGTGCTTTTTCCGTCACAATCCCTGTGGATACACAGGAAAAAAATCAGGGAGTCAGGTCCAAAAAGGATAACTCCTCAATCATTATCGTTATTCTGGTTTATGGAAAATGACAATCCGGTTTGTATTCGTGCCGGATGCCATATTGTTCACGCCCCATATATTGGATGTTTTGGTGAATACCTGCTGGTTGATCAGCACTCCATCGCACCTGAACCCTGCTGCGATCCCGAGGGGGATGACATGTTCTTCCAGGTGAATCGTCCGTTTCCTTACCTCCCCCACTTCAAACGCAACATAGCCTCCGATTCGGGTGATCCGGTAGAGCTCCCGGAATACCGACCCCATAACACCGGTCCATTCATCCAGAGTCCGGGCCATCGTAATCTGCTCCCCTATCGCTTCCTCGTGTTGACCGTTAAACCAGCAGCGGAGCCAGTTATCCTCCCGGTACTGGACGATATCAAGAAACGGGGGTGATGTCACGGTCAGCTGTACGCTGGCTTCCGGAATGTCGGGTGTCGAACGAGCATCCCCGGTGAGAAAGCGGGCTTTTTTTCCAGCCCGGTTAAGATTCTTCTTATCCCCAGGGGATAGTGAACGTAACAGGCTCTTTGTCTTGTCCAGAATAAGTCGGTGGGTATCACGGTAATCGGGGATCTGCTGGCGTTTCCGGTTGATCCGTTGCTGGCTCTGCTGTGATACTGCCTGGTTTGGCGGCAGGGTATATACCGAGAAAAACCCCTTTGAATGACCAGTGAGCCGGTTCGTCGCCACCATCGCAATCCAGCGGTCAATCATATCATCCCTGCAATCTGATTTCCGGTTCAGGAGGTACTGCCTGAGGGCCACAATTTCCTTCTCGGTATCGGGATGGTAAAACATAGAAAGATCGATGGTTGCCCCTTCGCTGTCACGGGGGAGGGTAGTAAGACGTTTGTCAACGCTTGCAATATCAGGAGGAAAGAACCGGGGTTCCATCATAATCCGGGAGAGGGGATTTGCATCGTTTGCGAGTACATCACGTCCGGAAAGGCCCGCTTCGATGAGGGTTGTACCACGACCACTGAATGGATCGTAGACAACATCACCTTTCCGGGTCAGGATATCGATGAAGAACCGGGGAAGTTGTGGTTTGAAGCATGCACGATATGATATCTCATGGATTGAAGATGCCTGCCTTTGCCGGGAGGTCCAGAATTCATTGGTATACTTGGGGACGGTAACCGGTCCGATTACCATACTCTCAACGACTGTGGGGATAGCGGCATGGCTCACGAATGCGCGAAGATACCGGTTCAGGGTATCTAGGGGTAAAGGAGATCGGCCCGCCACCATAGCTAAGGGTAGGTTGGCGGACGAAGGTATAATGCTGGTGCCACCAGGTCATGCTATGGGTGTGCCAGCACCAGTATACGCCCCAGGGAACGTGGGGAGGCTGGTGCATGAGTAAAATAACACTGCTCGGCCAATATCCGACACAGGGGTAATTACTGGTTCCCGGGAAAGTTACGGGGCAAAAAAAAAAGAGACACGTGTACACTTTCAGATGAAACCGGAAGGATCAGGAGAGCGAATTTATTTTTTTACTCTTTGGTATGCTCATGCCCTCGATTGCATCAAATGCTTCCGGGTATTTCACTATACCCTGTATGCCATCCAGTGCGCCGGGGTCCAGGGCAAGTACCATAAATACATCGTCGGCAACAGCGAATGGTGCGACAATACCGTTTGCCCGTGCTGAGCGAAATCCATACCGTGGATAATATCCCGGGTGGCCGATGACGATAACAATACGATGCCCAAGAGTCCGGCATACGGTAAGTCCCTCTTCAATGAGCGCGGCGCCAACACCACGGCATTGGTAATCCGGGTGCACCACAAGCGGGGCAAGAGCAATCGCCGGGGTGATTCCCTGGGGAGATTCGATGGTGACGGGGGGAAACATGATATGCCCGATGATCCGTTCACCATCAACAGCAACCAGCGAAAGTTCGGGATTGAAAACCTTGGCATCCCGCAGGGCATCTACCAGACGTGCCTCGTCATAATGAGCAAAAGCCTGATAGTTTACCTCAAAAATTGCAGGAATATCCGCAGGAATTTCCTGCCGGATAAAAAAGGAATCCATCCTGTCCTATTAGGTGGCTGGGCAGATAAGGGAGATGTTCGTGGACTACCTGATTCAACATGTTTAAAAAACATGCCTGAAATCATTGACAGCGGGTTGATTCCTGTTCATCAAAGGGTGTAAATGTGAGTATCGCAAACCTCCTTTACCAATGAACCCGACCATCAGGGCATATATCGACCTCACCCGACTCCAGTTTTTCTTTGCCTGGCCACTTCTCTTCTGTTCGGGATACCTGCTTGCGACTACCGTCTATGGAAATTTCACCTGGTTCGATCTCGCACGGGTTTCTTTGATTGGGTTCTTCGGTTTTGAAGCCGGGCTTGTCCTGAATGATTATATCGATCGCGATTACGACAAAAAGGACATCGAATCGGATAAGCTCACGAAATATTGGCGGATATTTAAAACC
>DATMWO010000318.1:0-2079 GCA_035562475.1 Methanoregula sp. | reverse complement strand
ACTATAAGTGCTCAATTATATTGTAGTTTGGGAGCAGGCAGGTTTGTATCAATAACTGCCAGTATTTTCGTAGTTAAGGCAATCTTTAAACTCCAATCCAGACAAGTTCAAGTGATAAATAATGATGAAAAAGATCGTATCCCTTACTCTTTTCATGGTCATTCTCGGAATGGCATGCATCGGAAGCGTTGCAGCTGCAACCACCGCAACCTGTGACGAAAATGTGATTCACTCAACCGGGAGCGGAAATGTGATCGGCACTCCTGACAGGGCTCAGATTACGTTTGCTGTCGGGACCGAGAATCCGGATGTAAAAGTAGCTCAGCAGGCAAATGCTGCGCAGATGAAAAAGGTGATCGATGCACTCGTTTTCGCAGGTCTGCCAAAAGATGCGCTCAAAACGACCGGGTATTCAATTTATCCGGTATATGATGACTACGCAAAACCCCTCCTGGACCAGAAAGTCCGAACGTACCATGTAACAAACTCCCTGACGGTCACGCTCCACGATGTGAACAGGACCGGTGAAGTGATTGATATCGCTGTAGCCAACGGGGTAAACCAGGCAAATTCAATTCAGTTTCTGCTTTCCGATGAACAGGCTCAGGTACTCCGAACTGCAGCTCTCGAAGAAGCGGTCTCTCGTGCCCGCGCAGATGCCGACACCGTTGCAGCTGCCCTCGGTACCACGGTTACCGGAGTTAAAAATGCCGATATCAGCGGAGGGTATTCCCCGGTATTGTTTGAAAATTACCAGGCTGGCGATGCTATGGTAAAATCGGCAGTGCCAACACCGATACAGCCCGGGGATATTACCGTGACTGCACAGGTTTCTGTCACGTATACAATCCGTTCATGATGCAGGATCTCTTCAAAACTTTTTTACATAAGCAGCGTGTGATTATCTCATAAAGCACAATGCATAGTCCGGGTTTTCCGGAAAAAAAATAGCCAGCAAAAATTTCGAATATCCCAAAAATTGCGGATACAATAGGATTGATTTTGATATGGAACGCAATATCGGCTTTAAAGAGCGAAGGTACATTGAGGAATTAAGAATTCTGACAAAATCCACAGCCTTCGACTGCGTGATCGATGATCGTTTTGACCGGGTGATCTATGTGATCCGCAAGGGTGATATGGGGCTTGCGATTGGGAAAAAAGGGGATAATATCAAACGTCTTCAGAGTGTGCTTGGCAAGCGGATCGAGATGGTGGAGTACGCAGAGACACCGGAGGAATTTATTATCAACATCTTCAAACCCGCTGAAGTGGTGAGTATTGAACGGAATGCAGAAAACGGTCCATTGAATGTGTTTGTGAAGCAGAGAAGTGACCTGGGTATCGCTATCGGAAAGGCCGGGTGCAATATCGAAAAAGCGCGTATCCTTTCACGGCGATTCTTTGGGCTTGATGTTGGGGAAGTTCTCCTTGAACAGGAGGAAGGATGAAAAGTACGGTTGATCCTGCGGTTATCGCAACAATCTGGTCTGTTATTGCAGAAAGGGCAAAAACCCCCTCGCCGGAATCCTATACCAGCCGTCTGCTCACGGATGATAAGGGAATCGATAAGGTGCTCGAAAAGGTCGGGGAGGAATCAACAGAATTTATTATTGCGGTAAAAAACGGTGTGCATGAGCGTACTATACAGGAAGCGTCTGATCTTATCTTTCATCTTCTTGTTGCGTTGCGTGCAGCCGATATAGACCTTGCGGATGTGATGCAGGAGCTTGAACGGCGGCGGAAATAGGGCTCTGCAAAAACAGACATGAATCGGTGCAGCGCACCCTGACCAAATAACAAATACGATTGGCGTCCTTCTCAAGGACTCTGCGAGGCACGGCGGGCAGGGAGTTTAAAAAATTGACTCTTTAGAAACGGGCATGAACTGATAGGGTTCACTCCCGATCCATGAAAATCTTACTTTATACGATAGACTCCCGCCTCAGGGCCTCTGCGAGGCACGGCGGCCAGGGACTTTTTTTGAATTTTGCTTACTAATCCGCCGCACAGGAAAGCCCGTCTGGGGCGGCGGCAATCATCCTGTCTGAGGGAGAGAGTGGCAGCAATCCCCGTAGT
>DATMWO010000317.1:0-3342 GCA_035562475.1 Methanoregula sp. | reverse complement strand
GATTGATGTAGTCGTTGCCGGGACTGCAAGTGTGATGACGATGCGGGACTACTGTTCCGATCTTGGTCTGGCAATCCATGCACACCGGGCAATGCATGCAGCCTTTGACCGCAACAAAAAGCATGGCATCACCATGCAGTTTCTCGCAAAGATTATGCGGCTTATCGGTGTTTCCCAAATCCATACGGGGACAGCGGTTGGCAAGCTGACCGGATCAAAAAAGGAGTCCATAGCCCTTGCTGATGTACTTCGGGAGAAAAAGACCCCGGCCGTGGAAGGGATGCTCCTTGAGCAGGACTGGGGCAGGATCAAATCTGCATTCCCGGTCTCATCTGGCGGGCTCCACCCCGGGCTTGTCCCGGATGTGCTGAACATCTATGGTACCGAGATGGTGCTGCTGGTCAGCGGGGGTATTCACGGGCACCCGGAAGGGACCCGTGCCGGCGCAAAGGCAACCATGCAGGCAATCGAGGCGTGGCAGGAAAAAATCACGCTCGAAGAAAAAGCAAAGAAGGCACCAGAGCTCGCAAAGGCCCTGGAAAAGTGGGGACACTATAAACCCCGGTGATGGGATTTTTTTAAATTTTTTCTGCAGAAACCAGGATGAACCGGAGTCCGCACCAGAACCATGAGAATTATCGTGGAGAAGCTGGTGCCTCTCTCTCCCCTCTGCGATGAACGACGACGCCCCGAAGGGACGCCCCGCGGCGGATCTGTAACCAAAAAATTCTCAAAAACCTTTCTGCCCCGCCGTGCCTTAGAGAGGCCCCTGAGGCGGGTGATGCTCGTACTTTCAATAATTTTCATGGGGTAACATTCTCTAAAATTCTCATACTTTTAGAGGGTTTGCCCCTGCGGCCAGGGCATCCCCATTTTGATGACGATGTATTGCCATGCCATACTTCTGTCATCACATTGCGCCCCGTCCCCATACGGGGGACTCAAAGACGCAAAACAGGGGGGCACTATTTCAAAGGCGAAAAGTTCTCTGCAGAGTAAAAAAATTCTTTTTTGAATCCGGAATCTGTATCTCACTATATACGGTACATTGCCGTTGCCTTTTTCCTATCTGCTTGGAGGAAAAAATTATGCATGAGACCAGACATCATCTGATCAGTGACATTCACGGAATAACCCATGGACCCCCCATCACGGATAACCAATAAACAGATCGCAGCGATATTCTATGAAGTCGCCGATATCCTTGACCTTACAAGCGTGAAGTTCAAACCGGCAGCCTATCGGAAGGCTGCCCATGAAATCGAGACACGGGGAGAAGATATTTCGACCATCTCCGAACGCGGAAAACTTGAGGAGATTCCGGGTGTTGGCAATAACCTTGCCGGTAAAATCCGGGAAATACTGGAAACCGGAAAGCTTGCATACCTTGAGAAACTGAAGCAGGAATTACCCAAAGGTGTCCCTGAACTCGCGGAAATTGGGGGCATAGGGCCAAAAAAAGCCCTGATCCTGAGCAGAGAACTGGGCATTACTGACCGGGAAGGACTGGAAAAAGCGGCACAGGCAGGAAAGGTCCGGGGCCTTCCGGGATTTGGGGAGAAAAGCGAGAAGAATATTCTGCAAAGTATCCACGCGATGAACAGTATGGGTCGTCGTTTTCTCCTTGGAGATATTCTGCCGGTTGCCGAAACAATTAAAAAACGACTTGCAGCTCTTCCCGGTACCCAGGAAATCAGCCTCGCAGGATCCATCCGGAGAAAAAAAGAGACCATCGGTGATGTGGATATTATCGCAACATCAGAAGAACCTGAAAAAATTATCAGTGAATTCTGCCTCCAGCCTGATATCGATCGTATCCTGGGAAAAGGAGCGACAAAATGCAGCATAGTCCTTTCTTCCGGTGTGCAGGTTGACCTGAGGGTGGTAGATAAAGACCAGTACTGGGCAGCCCTTGTGTATTTCACCGGATCCAAAACCCACAACATAGCTTTGCGGCGCCGGGCGCTTGAACGGAACTGGAAGCTGAACGAATACGGGATCACCAGCCTTGCCGATGGAATGATGCTGGCAGGACAGACCGAGCAGGACCTCTACAGGTTGCTCGATCTGCAGTACATTGAACCTGAACTGCGTGAGGACAGTGGTGAGATCGAAGCCGCGATTAAGGGAACCCTTCCCGAGATTGTTCCCTATACCGCGGTGAAGGGAGACCTTCATGTTCACTCTTCGTGGAGCGACGGAAAACAGAGCATCAGGGAGCTGGCAGACGCCGCAAAGGTGCTCGGTTATGAATATATTGCCATCTGCGATCATGCATGGAACTCAAAAACAGCGAGGGGACTTGACGAGACAGCAATCGCAAAACAACAAAAGGAGATTGAGCAGGCGAACCGCGAGCTCGAAGGATTCATGGTGCTGGCCGGGATCGAATGCACCATCAGCCGTGACGGAAACCTGGATATCGCAAACAAGGTGCTCGGGGACCTTGATGTGGTGGTGGCAAGCGTCCATTCAGGCTTGGACATGCCCCGGACCGAAATGACAAAACGCCTGGTTGCTGCCCTGCATAATGAACAGGTCGATATCCTGGGTCATCCCACCGGGCGCATTATCCAGGAGAGGGAACCGGTTCAGGCAGACCTCCCGGCAATTTTTACTGCTGCCAAAGAACAGGGCATCTCTCTTGAGATCAATGCAGCTCCTTTTCGACTTGACCTCTCCGACACCAATTGCAGGATGGCACGCGAACATGGGGCACGGTTCTCGATTGGTTCTGCTGCAAAGGCAAAAGAAGACCTTGGTTTCATGGAGCTCGGGATCGCCACAGCGCGTCGTGGGTGGCTCGAAGCGAAGGATATTATCAATACCCTGCATCTCCGGGATCTTCTTGCTCTGCTCGAATCATGAAACACAGTACCGCTCCACATACCCCGTGCCCTGATCAGAGCAGGTTCGTGCCGCATACCTATCCCTTAATATATTACACTCTGAATTCCTTATCACCATGACAGAATTCCAGCTCACCTCAACGTTTGCACCCGAAGGTTCCCAGCCGGAGGCCATCAGGCAACTAACCGAGGGTCTCTTCAACAATGAGCAGTTCCAGACACTGCTGGGTGTTACCGGCTCGGGTAAGACGTTTACGATGGCAAACGTGATCGCCGCCGGAAACAGGCCGGTCCTGGTGCTTGCCCACAATAAGACACTTGCCGCCCAGCTTTACCAGGAATTCTGTGATTTTTTCCCGCACAACCGGGTCGAATATTTTGTCTCCTATTACGATTACTACCAGCCGGAATCCTATATTCCGGCAAAGGACCAGTATATCGAGAAGGACTCTGCCATCAATCCCAAGATCGAGATGCTCAGGCTCTCAGCCAC
>DATMWO010000316.1:0-2411 GCA_035562475.1 Methanoregula sp. | reverse complement strand
CAAAAATGAAAAACAGGATTAAAGTTTACCGGGCATTGCGCAACCTCACCCAGGAAGCACTTGCTGACCAGCTTGGGGTAACACGGCAGACGATCCTTGCTATTGAGAAAGAAAAATATGATCCATCGCTTGAACTTGCATTCCGGATTTCCGGGTTGTTCAAAGTCCCGATAGATAAAATGTTCTTTTATGAAAAAGATAGTGAAGACCAGCCACTCTTTGAGGATTAGGCATAGCGGAAATCCGGGTGAGCCCGAGCTCTTTTCTTTTATGATACTCTGAAAATTAAAAAAACAGTTCTCATGAACGAGACAGGACTCGATTTAATATACAGCAGAATCATGAAAATGATGCTTTATCCGAAGGACCGCTCTCTGCGGGTGCATGAGCGGGAAGGCTATCATTCATTTGTGGTGCACTTTCCTGAAAGTTCATCCGCAACTGATGCATATTTTTTAATATTGTGCACCACAACTTTAACGGGTTGGTGCGATTGAACAGCGTTTCATAGGATGTGCGGGTGTTTTTCTGCACCAGTTTTTAAAACTCAAATGAGGCAATCATGGAAATCATTGAAGAAAAAAACAGGAATAACCTTTTCCTGAACGACAACACAGCAAATCCTGCACCTCTGGGATTGTGCGCATTCGGCATGACAACGATATTGCTGAGCCTCCACAATGCGGGACTTACCGCTCTTGGAAGCCCCATCCTTGCGATGGCAATCTTTTATGGGGGGATAGCCCAGGTTATCGTCGGCATCATGGAATGGAAGAAGAACAATACGTTTGGCATGGTCACCTTTGGCAGCTTTGGTTTCTTCTGGATCTCCTTTGCTGCATTACTGTTGCTCCCTGCTCTTGATCTGGCAAAAGCACCCCAGCCGGTTGAACTGGCTGCTTTCCTGAGTGTATGGGGAATTTTTGCAGCCGGGCTTTTTATCTGTACATTAAAAATGCACCGGGTACTGCAGATTACCTTGCTGGCAGTAGTACTCCTGGTAGTGCTCCTTGTGGCCGCACAACTTACCGGGAATACCCTGATCCTGAACCTCGGGGGTCTTGCTGGTCTCGCAGCAGGGGGTCTTGCACTCTACATGGGTATGGGGCAGGTCATCAACGAAGTGTATGGCAACCGGATTTTTCCGGTCTGACCCGTTTTTTGTATCCGTTATAAAAAAAGGAATCCGGTGTTCGTTCTCCCTATAACCTTTCATCCCTGCCCTGCCAAAAATCAGATTTTTCAGGGAGTATTCATCATTGTGTAACACGGGAAGATCTTACCTTCCTAAAAGAGGTCGGGTAAATCACCTGTTGTTGCTTTATACAAGAAAAACACCACCGGATGTTTTTAACAATATTTATCAAACATCACGGTAATCGATACTAACGGTGCTCTGCTGCCATATCGGCCTTATTTATCAGCGAGATAATCCTGACTGATTCCTGCATCACCCAGACAATGCAAATCCGGGTGATGGCTTAATGAGTATTTTGGAGAATAGATTTTTTATTCACGAGGTTAATAAGCACCGTGCCCGATATCCGGTCACGGGTAATCAGTTCTGTACGAGAGTTTCAAAGACTCTACCAGTGATTTTTATCGTTGCAGTAATAGCACTATTTTTCCTGGTACTGGTATTCCCGGTGACTGCCCTGGACTGGACAACTGAAACCGTTGACAGCCCGGGTAACGTCGGCTGGTATACTTCTCTTGCGCTTGATAATTCGGGAAACCCTCATATAAGCTATCTGGACTGGACGAACGGTCATTTGAAATATGCAACCCGAGGTGACGGGCAGTGGATCAATGAAACCGCGGATACGACCAACGCCGTTGGCGAGTTTTCCTCATTGAAACTTGATACATCGTTTCACCCCCTGATAAGTTACTATGACGGGAACCGTGGAAACCTGTCCTTTGCAATGAAAACCGGAACCAGCTGGAGCACCGTAGTTGTAGACAGCGGGGGTGTCGGGAGATACACATCGCTTGCGGTCGATGGATCGGGAAATCCGCGGATCTGTTACCAGGATCTCCTCAATGCGAAACTGAAATATACTGCAAAAAGCGGGGGTATCTGGAATCATGAAACAGTAGACAATGCCGGGAATGTTGGTGCTTACTCATCTCTGGCACTGGATAGCAGCGGTAATCCGCACATCAGTTATTACGATGGCACAAAAGGGGATCTGAAATATGCAGTAAAGAGCGGGGGGCACTGGACCAATCAGACCGTAGACAGTTCAGGAAATATTGGTTATTATACATCAATCGCACTTGATGATACGGGAAATCCACACATCAGCTATTACGATTTCTCGAACTGGGATCTGAAGTACGCGACAAAAACGGGAAGCTCATGGACAAAAGAGATCGTAGACGCTGCCGGAAGGGTCGGGAAGTTTACC
>DATMWO010000315.1:0-6743 GCA_035562475.1 Methanoregula sp. | reverse complement strand
GTGTGCCCACGCAGCAGAAGTAACCCACAGGACCGGGCTAGGCGATGTTGCAGCCTGCCAGGGGGGAGGGAGAGTCGTACGATCCGGCCCGGGAATCCATGGATTGATTGAACGGAGCTATGACATGCCTGAACCATTGTATGCAGTAAGTTTTGGACCAATTCATACTCCGGCAGTCCTGGGATCATCAGCACAAATGGAACTCGCATCCTCCGCTTTTCCCAAAAAAACTCCGGGAAATTTCGAGGATTTTTTTCTTCTCTCGCGGCTTTTTGCGCGGCAGAGCGGCCTTATGACACCAGAGGCCCAAAAGGTTATCGGGAAGTGTGATGCAGCAGGGATACCCTCGAGTATGACAATGCTTGGCAATGGTGTTTTTGCGTATGGCCGGAAAGCAAGGGAAATACTTCTGGCCTTTGGTCCTGTATATGAATTTCATGTATCGGCGACAGGTGCACATATTGTGGAGGACCTGCCATGATACCTGTTGATCACCCCCGCTATCGCTCGCTTGTTACCCGTGAACGTCTGGCAGATTGTGCAAAAAAGGGAATTGTTGCATGGGAGGGGCTCACCGCCCATGGGCGGGGTGAAGCATTTGATTATATCATTGGAGAGAGGACTACCCGAAGTGCCCTGATTGCCGAGAGGACTGCCGCTGCAATGCTCCTGATGGCAAACCACCCGGTCATCTCGGTAAACGGCAATACTGCAGCACTTGCAGCGCATGAAATTTCTGCATTGCAAAAGGCATGCGGAGCCCGCGTTGAGGTGAACCTTTTCCACCGGACAGAGACACGTGTGATCATGATAGAGGACCTTCTCCGTCAGGCAGGAGTCGATGTGTTCTCTGGCGACGCGGAGCAGTTACTGCCACTTTCCCATGACCGGGCCTGGTGCCGGCGTGAGGGTATGTTCTCTGCGGATGTGGTACTCGTACCTCTTGAGGATGGAGACCGGTGTGCAGCTCTTGTCGCCATGGGAAAGACGGTGATCGCTATTGATCTCAACCCCCTCTCACGCACCGCCCGATCTGCAACCCTGACTATTGTAGACGAACTCACTCGCGCACTTCCCCGGATAACCCACGCCTGCAGTGAGATTTCTGGGCCGGAAATAAAGAGTCTCATCAGTTCGGTTGACAATCATTATCTTTTGTCAGAAGCAATACGTGAGATGACTGATAGGTTGTCCCATGCTCTGGATTGAGAAATATCACCCGGAAAAACTTACCGACATCCTCGGGCAGGATCCGGTAACCCGACATCTTTCCTCCTTTGCTGCATCCAGGAGCGTTCCCCATTTGATTCTTACCGGACCGCATGGAACCGGGAAAAGTGCGGCGATTGAATGCTTCGCAAGGATGCTGTATGGGGAAAACTGGGAATTAAATACCTCGGTTTTCCAGACAGCTGACCTCTTTTTACAGGGAAAAGCGTACCTTGAACAGGACGATCGATATGCCCACCTCTACCAGAAAAACCAGTCCCTGATTACCAATTTTAAGTATATTGTAAAGTGGTATGCTTCACTCCGTCCGCTTGACACGGAATTCAAGCTGATGGTTTTTGAAGATGCCCATTCACTTACAAAGGATGCCCAGCAGGCGTTGCGAAGGATTATGGAGCGTACAAGCACAACCTGCCGTTTTATCTTTTCAACAACGAACCAGAGTGCTCTCATCCCACCGGTCACATCCCGCTGCCTTCCACTCTTCTTTTTGCCTGTGGACCAGAATGTCCTGCTCAGCCATCTGCGAACGATCAGAGAAAGGGAAAATTCAGGAATGCATTCCTGTTCTGATGATGATCTTGACCTGATCGCACAGGTAGCCCGGGGGGATATGCGCCGGGCAATCCTGCTCCTTCAGGTCGCTCTTGAAGCAGGACGTTGTCAGGATCTTTTTGCAATTGCCCAGTCAGAAACAGCAAACGTAACGGCATCTGCCATTGATGCTCTCAAAAAAGGAGATGTGCGGAATGCGATCCGCCGTCTTGAGTCCCTGATGATTGACTACGGACTTACCGGCAGTGAAGTCTTCTCTGAGATTCGGACCATAACGCAGCGGGAGTATAATGATCCCACTCTTGCTATAGCGCTTGCCGATGCTGAGTTCCGTATACATCATGGAAATAACGAATTTGTCCAGATTGGAGCATTTGTCTCCGGAATCCGTGAGGTCTTTACATGAGTAGCTCCGGACAGAAAAAAATCCAGGAGCATTACGATACCGTTGCTGATACATACGATCACCATTATGACAAGCCACGGGGACGATGCTATCACACCCATATAAGCTCCTCTATCATGAGTGCGCTCCCAAAAGGCGGAAAACTCCTTGATATCGGGTGCGGGACAGGCCTCTTTGTTGAGAGATATCTTGATTCAGGCGGTAGTGCCATAGGAATCGATATCAGCAGCAAAATGATCGAAAAGGCACGATACCGGTGCACAGCATGTGATTACGCCATCGGCACCGGTGAAAGAATCCCATTTTGTGATAATACATTTGATGCTGTCTCCAGTCTGCTGGTATTCAGTTATATTAAAGATCCCGAAACGATGTTAAACGAAGCATACCGGGTCTTAAAGCCCGGGGGTAAAATCGCAATCTGCACGCTCGGAAAGAAACTCCTTACCCGGGGAATCCCGGCCATTTACCAGATCAGCGAAAAGATGAAGGTAAACCATGTCGTTATGAAGGACTTCGGGGAGCGCTATTATGACCGGAAAGAAATGGAGGATCTCTTTACCTTTGCGGGATTTTCAGAGGTTGTGGTTACATGGTGTTCTTTTGCCCATATTGACATGATCGATCCACTCTTCCTGCTTGCCCAGAAGATTGAACCATTCGTTGAGAAGCGCGTTCCCCAACTTGCCTACAATATCTGTGTAAGTGGAAAAAAACCTCCAATTAAAAAAAGGTTACCGTGATTATTTCTTGTCGATCAGTTTCTTTAAGACGCGTTGTTTTTTCTGTATAGCAGCTTCTGAAGCACGCAAAACACCCTTTTTCATCTCCTCAAAATCGCGCATCTGAGTATCGACGATCTTTTTTACCGGAGTATAGGCAGATTCCCGGAACCTGGGTGAAAAATCGCATTCTTTCCCGTCAACCATAAGAACCGATTCGGGTTTTCCCTTTTCAACATACCCGATTTCATGCATCATCACACCCGCAGATTTCACTACCCGGCAGATCTCTGCTGACACTTCAGGAGGTGCGACAAGGAGAAGGGCATCAAGGGATACCCCCAGATAATCGATCTGTAATGCTTCGAGCATTGCCCGTACATGGCGTTCCACCAGACTCCCCGTTGTATTTTCATCAATAATGATGCGGCATCCGGCAGTCTCTGCCATCTCAAACGCATCGCCCCGCAATCCGCCATTCGTTACATCGGTCATAGCATGGACCTGCAGGAATACATCACTCTTCATGAGTGTTTCACAGGCCACAAGAAAATTGAGATTTATGGTCTGCTCCACAACTTCGGGAAATCCTGAATAGATTGCAGCGGTTGCAATAGTCCCTCCCCCGGCACCCTCAGACATCAGCAGGACATCTCCCGGCTGCGTTGATTTCCGGGCAGTGAGGTGTTCGGCGACACCCACTGCGCCCACGCATCCGGTCAGCCTGCTCCCAAGTACCATATCGCCACCGATACGGAGGGTCGAACCCGTGACAAGAGGTACCCCCATTGCTTCACCAACTGTCGTGATACCGGCAGTGTAATCAAATATCTTTGCCACATCACCATCATCGGCAATATGAATATCTGAAAAGAGCATGATCGGTTTTGCACCCATTACATAGACATCCCGGAGTGTCGCCCGGGTTACATGGAATCCTGCAAGGAATGGATAATCGGAAAGGCGGGAATGCATACCGTCAACAGTGCAAATGATATAGTTTCCTCCGGCAGATACCGCACCGGCGTCATCCATTTCATCTACTCCGACCGATGCCGAGGTTTTACCTATTATGCGGGCTATCTGGCGATGGGCAAAAAAATCCCCCTTTCCCCGGGATCCAACACCGAACTCCCCCATGTGCACACCAGCAGGTACAAGTTCAAAAAAATCACCTGTCAGACCTTGGGTGTTCTTTACTTCCTCAATCACTGCATGGGCAAAAGCGGATGCATAGGAAGGCTGTACGCTTTTTATTTCAAGGATCTGATCAGCCAGGCTTTTTTGTAAGGCTTCTTCATCTGTCCCGACAACGAGTCGTTTACGAACATATTCCTCAACATCCATAGATTTCTTTATGTGCGAGAGACATAAAAAATGCAGGGAAAAATCTGGCAGAATCAAAAGAACTTATCCGAGTGTTATCTTAAAAGAACACCCATTACGTCGGATAAGCTTCTCAGGGCATCATCAAACTTCCCGGTCTTTAATAACGAGAGAGCTTTTACCATTCCTGTCCGTGCATCCTTAACATCAATATAATATGCCTGGTCAAAAGCCCGTGCAGATTCTTCAAGTCTGCCAAGCATAAAGCAAGAATTGCTCATAACAACCCATGCATCAGCTATTGTGGGATTAACTTCCAAAGCACTCTTCAGACAAGAGATCGAGTCTTCATGCTTCCCGAGAAGACTAAGTGCGAGTCCTTTGCGATAGAGGGCGTTTGCGTTCCTGGGTTCTAGGGAAAGGGCACGATCGAGAACATCGATCGCTTCCTCATACCTTTTTAAGTTGATCAGGGCTATCCCTTTATTTATCAGCGCAGAGAGATAAAAAGGATAAATTTTAAGGGCCCGATCATAGCAAATGATCTCTTCCTCGTACCATTTCAGCTTGCCAAAGGCATATCCCCTGTTGACCCACGCTGAGAGATAGCGTGGCCGGAGTTCCAGTGCCCGGTCACAACATCGGATCTCCTCCTCGAATCTTCCCAGCATACCTAAAGCAACGCCCTTATTATTCCAGGCTGTTGCATTCTCAGGGTCGATCTTCAATGCCTGCTCACAGCTCTTTATTTTGTCCTCAAACCTGTCAAGCATCCCGAATGCAAATCCCTTGAAATTCCATGCATCGACACAGTTTGGATCAAGGGAGATTGCTTTTTCGCAACACTCGATCTCTTCTTCATAACGGCCCAGTTTCCCGAGGGTAAATCCCTTGCTGACCCACGCGAGCACACGATTTGGATCAATTGAAAGTGCTTGAGAAAAAGCTAAAAGCGCATCCTCATGCCTTCCCTCATGGCCAAGAGCGAGACCCTCAAGATAATAATCCCTGTCTTTGTCGTGGGACTGCATATTTTCTGAATTTTTTGGTGATTTACTCATGCAAGGAAATCCATGGAATGGAGCGAGGTATACTCAACAAATGCTTAGTGCAGGTGATATTTATGTTAACGGATTAAAAAATCTACGGTAGAAACATTTCCCATTGGATGGATCCTGGCACAAATCGGGTTTTGATTCTGGAGAACCGCACGGGAGTCACGGACTCAGGCAAACAGGATGAATAACCGTGGGTCTTTCAGGGTAATTCCTTCGGGTAAATACAAAGCGCAGGTAAGATGAAGAAAGGGACAGTGCCTGTCCCCCCGTCCCGCCTCTGCGCTTAGGAGATAGTGAGGTATTAGCCTGTTCAGGGCTTATTGGGGGAGCTGAAGCGGCGGGGGTGAAACCCGTGAGCGTTCAGCCTGGTAGTGCGCAGTTCTGCAGAGCCCGGGTTTCCCATTTTTTTTAAAAAACAAGGAGAGATTTTTTTGTTTAAACAAGGCAATTTCGACAGGATTATATGCCATATCAATGCATGTAGCATCATTGTACCGCCAAAACAGGCATGATGCTGCAACATCATATCCAATCGGTGTAATCCTGTTAGTGGCAATAACATTCCTTCTCGCTCTTCTTGTTCTCCTTATGCTCCAGTTTCAGCCTTTTGCGTTGAATAGGGAATCAGAGATCCCAAAAATTTTCATGATTACCTCCATTAAGAGTGTTGACGAACTAACAGGACAAATGAATTACGATAGTCGTGTGCTTATTCTCCACGCCGGTAAATCAGATGTGCAGAATAAAAATCTTAAAGCAAGATTCTTAAAAAACGGACAGCCGGTAACCTGCACTATTGCAACCATGAATGGGCATGATTTCATCAGCACGTCTCACATTGGTGTCCAGTGGATGGGAGGTTCAGGGTGTTCCGGGGCAACATGGAGCCCCGGAGAGCAGATATGTATTGATTTCTCTGATGGAACATATCATCCGGGGGACAGTATACAAATGGATATAATTGACAAAACTAAAAATGTAACCATCTCACGGCATGTATACAGATACGAATGAAAAAAACCATACGGATTTTTGTGCTAAAGTATTGTTAAAAAATTATATTATTCGTCAATCGGTTTAAAAACGCCTTTTTTTGCTTTGAGGATTTTACATTCAGGGCAGTGCCAGGTGTCAGGAACATCCTGCCATGCTGTACCAGGTTGTATACCCTGCTTGGGATCTCCTTTCAGGGGATCATAGATGTAGTGGCATTCGAGACATACGCATCGTATCTTCTTTTCTGGCTCTTTCATTGTCATTTCAACTCCAAAAAAATCGCAAGATATAGTTCCTAATTTTTCCTCTTGATTTATTTGAATTCTTCCAGCAGGCAGCCAATGAGGAGAAGGGATTATCTCATCTTAACAGGGTAAAGGAGGGGGTGCATGACGAGCGCAAAGCCGCGCCACGCGCAGGGGTTCGGGGATTTTCCCTTCAAGGGTAAAA
>DATMWO010000314.1:0-2669 GCA_035562475.1 Methanoregula sp. | reverse complement strand
CGATGTGATTATGGACTGCCGGCTGGGAACAGGTTCGACTGATCTCCGCGATGTATTTAAGCCTCACAACGGGAGAGTCCCGAGGGCAAATGATACTTCATTTGGTGTCGGGCATGCCCCGTTTTCTGATGTTGAAAATATTGTAAAGAGTGTCAGCGATTTTATTGACGAAAAACTACGGCTGAAGTATCCCGCGATTGGGCAGGATATCAAAATCATGGGACTTCGTGATGGGAACACTATTACCCTGACTGTTGCCTGTGCAATCGTCGATAAATACTGTGCGGATATCGGTCAATACACAGAATACATGGAGATACTCAGAGAACAGATCAGCAAAGTGGCAAAAAAGAGCACCAAAAGAAAGGTAGTTGTGCACCTCAATACCGGAGACGATATCAAAAATGAGAGTATCTACCTGACTGTTACCGGCACTTCAGCTGAAATGGGCGATGATGGGTCTGTCGGACGCGGCAACCGCTGCAACGGGCTCATCACTCCCAACCGTCCGATGAGTATGGAGGCTACGAGCGGGAAGAACCCGATCAACCACATCGGTAAGATCTATAACCTGCTTTCGACCCAGATTGCCACCGATTGTGTGGCGCAGGTAGAGGGTATTGAAGAGATGTATATTCGTCTCCTGTCCCAGATCGGCCAACCGATTGATCGCCCGCTTGTAGCAAGCGTGCAGGTCCTGCCTGTATCTGGTGTCAGAATGCAGAAGATCCAGGGAGAAATTGAAGGAATTGTCGATCAATCGCTCGAAAATGTAACAGATATTACCGAACGGGTAATCCGCGGCGAGCTCAAAACCTTCTGAACACCCATGGCAAAACAGGCAAAAACCGGCCGGAAAAGCAGTAACCCCGCATCTTTTTCAGCTATTGTCCGGCTTGCTATCCCCAACAAAGGAAGGATTGCAGCACCGATTCTGGATCTTGTAGAGAAAAGCGGTCTCCACTTCCCGGAGTTTGGGGAGCGCCGGCTGATTACAAAAACGCTCGACCCGCACGTGGAGATACTCTTTGCCCGCCCGGTTGATATTCCCGAATACGTGGCAACCGGTGCTGCTGATATTGGTATCACTGGTCGGGATATGGTGGTCGAGCGGGAGTCTGATGTTGAAGATCTCCTGGATCTCGAGTCAGGGAAAGCAAAACTCGTGCTTGCCGTGCATGAAGATTCGCCGGTTACATCGGTACAACAGCTTTCGGGGCTGAAAGTGGCTACCGAATTTCCCGTCATTACCAGGGAATACTTCGCGAAAAACAAGGTAAACATAAACGTTGTACTGGTTGGCGGGGCTTGTGAGGCGACACCGCACCTGGGGATTGCCGATGCAATCGTTGACCTGTCGAGTTCGGGAACAACCTTGAAGACCAACCGTCTCCGGGTTATCGATGTGGTGATGGAGACCTCCACCCACCTGATCGCAAACAAGAAGTCACTTCGGACAAAGAAAGGAAAAATCGATGAGATCCACCTCGCCCTGGAAAGTGTCATCCGGGCACGCGGGCAGTGCTACCTGATGATGAACGTAAAGCGCTCTTCCCTTGAAGCTGTAAAACGTGTACTTCCCGGCCTCTCAGGTCCCACGGTAATGGAAGTTGCATCAAGCGAAAACCTCGTCGCAGTGCACGCAGTCGTGAACGAGGAACGGGTTTATTCCCTGATAACCTCACTGAAGCGTGCTGGTGCGAAAGATATTCTGGTGATGGCGATCCAAAGGATGATTAGCTGAGTCCTATGCGCATTTTTCCTGCTGTTGACATCCTTGGAGGACGGTGTGTCCAGCTGATACAGGGAAGACGTGAGAGTGCGACAGTGTTTGGAGACCCGCTTTCCTGCGCAATACGCTGGCTCGACCAGGGGGCAGATGCCCTTCATGTGGTAAACCTTGACGGGGCATTCGGAAGTTCAGCAAAAAATGCTGAGCTCATCACGGACCTGATCAAAAAAACCGGTGTCGAGATTGAGCTTGGCGGGGGTATCCGCTCCCTGGAGGATGCTGCTCACTGGCTGAACACCGGTGTCTCCCGGATTATTATTTCAACGCTTGCAACCCGGAAACCGGAATGCATACGGATTCTTGTTGATGAGTATGGGAGTGAACGGGTGATGGCAGGAGTTGATGCAAAAGGCGGGCAGATTGCAGTCCATGGCTGGCAGAAGACAGCAGGGGATTATCTTGCCTGGGCACGATATTTTGAAGAGCTGGGCGCCGGCTCCCTGCTCTATACCAACGTGGATGTGGAAGGACTGCAACAGGGAGTCCGGTTCGAACCGGTCAAAAAACTGATTGATTCTGTACGTATACCTGTAGTTGTTGCCGGGGGCGTATCGGCACGATTGGATATTGCAGGTCTGCGGGATGCCGGGGCGTTCGGAGCGGTTCTCGGTTCTGCCCTTTATAGCGGGAAGATCACCCTTAAAGAGGCTCTGGAGGAATGTCAATGAGGAAAGTTACGGTAAAGCGGGAGACAAAAGAAACGAATATCACGATCACCCTGAACCTGGATGGCACCGGGAAGGTCTCGGTTGACAGCGGTGTTCCTTTCCTGGACCACATGCTCACCGCGATGGCAAAGCACGGGGGTTTCGACTTCACCTGTACCGCCAAAGGTGATCTCGGTGTCGACTGCCATCATACGGTCGAAGATATTGGT
>DATMWO010000313.1:0-2771 GCA_035562475.1 Methanoregula sp. | reverse complement strand
ATACGGGGCTGTTGGTAAGATATTTACCTTCGAGCGTAACGGTGTTGCGGAAACTGCATGGGGGCGTCATGGTGAGATTGAGCGGGTCTATATATTCGAAGGTGGTAATGACTTCATTACGGTAAGAAAAGACGGGTGGTTCGGGACAGTGGACCGGACTCTCGTGTTTGAAGGGATCGATGCATCCGTTTTCCGTGAACCGGAAGCTTTCCTGCAGTTCCTGATATTTACTGAATGGAGGGAAGGGGAAATGGAGAGTGCGGACCGGGGTGCTGCTACCCCTTCCCGGAATGAATCAAGAACGACCCCCGGCAGGTTTGCATTTACCGGAAAAAGGCATACATCCTCTGATACACCAACAGATTCAAACGATGACATCCGTATAGATGTCATCCCGGAGGGTGATTACTCTCCGGAGGAGTCTCCACGGGAGGATCAAGGCAGGAAAAAAAGCAGTGATATATCCTTTGCCGAACGCCGTAAAGGGCATAACCCCTGATTTTTTTCACTGCAATTCAGGTTATTTTCATAAAAAAAAGCAACGCGGTATTCCTCACCCGTTCTCAATTCTGTTTTTTATTGTGTATCCCGATTGATTTCTTCCCTGAGGAGAATTCAGCGGAAGAAAGACAACCTAGTAACTGCGATTTCCTGAAATACCTGATCCCTAATCCACAAGTCTGGTGTCAGGGTCAGGAACGTGCGTTCCCCTGGAGCCGGGCCCCGAGCCAGGGCAGGAAATCTAATTTCCGCGACATGACTCCCTCAAGCCTGACCGGCAGGTCTTCTTCGAAGATAGCCTGAATGAGATCGGGATCAGCTATGCCATGAAGATCACTTGACTTTTCCAGTACACAGGTAAAGAGCACCAGCACCATATCTGAACCCGATGCTATTCTCATATGTGCAAGCTCTGCACGGATTGCCTCCTCCCGCTCCCGGTTCCAGGAAAATGAAGGTACCATAACCTGAGAGATCATTACTTTTTTTGTTGAAAGAATATACTCCTTGGTATCACGGGCGAGGATTACTTCCAGCGGGGTTCCTGAAAGATCCATTCCCTGTTCGAGGAGAGCAGTACCCAACCGGTCTGGATCTTCACCGGCAATGGGGGATAAGTAGTTGACGGCTTTTCTATCACGGTGCGTCGTGGTCGACATGCGGAGGGAAAGGGTATCTGACAGGATGCCTGAGAGGAGTGCGCCTGCAACCCCCCGTGAGGGTGTCAGTCCGGATTCCCTGAATTTCATGGCTATGATGGTCGATGTCGCTCCGACCGGGTCATTTAAGAACCGTATCGGTTTTAACGTGGTAATAGCTCCAAGCCGGTGGTGGTCGATAATCTCGACAATATCAGCTTCTTCAATCCCATCCACTGCCTGGGAAGCTTCGTTGTGGTCAAGGAGAATCACCGATCTCCGCACATCGTCAAGCAGGGTTGTCCGTGTCAGGATCCCGGCAAGTGTCCCGTCAGGAGCAACGATACATGCTGCCCGGAATTTTGATGCGGAGACAACCTGCCGGGCGTGGGTGATCGTATCGGTAAACGTGAGAACCGGAACATTGATCTCCATCACTTCCCGGGCTGGCAGGGAGAGGTTGATCATCCTGCCAACCCCGAAGGCATCGAGTGCAGTAGAAAGGACACATACCCCGCGTTCTGCAGCAGCTGTGGCAACACGTTCCCCGACCGGGGCACCGTGTGCAATAATCAGGCAGGCAATTCCCGCAGAGATGAGTGCGAGCTGGGCTGGTTCGTTATCACCGACAACAGCGATGTCTTTTGCAGTCATCTTGGCAAGCGTCACGTGAAGAGCATCAATTGCGATATACACCCGCCCTTCAAGAACCTGCCGGACGGACACGATGATGGTTGCATTCAGGATCCGGGCAAGAGATTCGACCGGAAGCGGGGTTACTGCAAGCTCGGCAAGATGAATCTTCTGGATATATGAGCCGGCAAGGGCATGTTCTCCTACCATCCCGACCGGTTTTCCTGCACTATCGGTGATGACAACATTCCGGATCCCTTCTTTTACCATCAGGGTTGCCACATCAACGGCAGGGACATCCTGCGGAAGTGAAAAGACCGGTTTATAGCTGATGTCCGAGAGCCTGGGTTTTACTGAAGATATCAGCACTGGTTCGGGGAGGTTGAACCGTTCGAGCATGAAACGGGATTCCGGATTCAGTTCACCACAGCGGGCCGGTATGTACCTGCCCGGTTCGGAACGGTTTTTAAAATCCGCGTACCCTATGACACTTGCAATGCTGTCCGTATCCGGCTGCCGGTGGCCAAAAAGATAAATGTGATTCATGGGGTACCTCAGGGAAGTATCGTAAATCTCTATAGTAAATGACCATTCAAGCACATAAGGTATAGCACGCCAGAGGTTTTTCCTCTCCTTCCTCCATGGTTCTCCGATACGAAAGAACCAGGAATAAAAACAGGGATTCCCGAGGTATTGAATCCAAAAGAGAACCCATTCAGGTGTCCTGCGTAAGGATTGGTTACACGGTTTTACCCGAAAATTTTTTTAGCCTGGGCATGATCTCAGTATCAGAATGGGTATCGTGCCATTGTAATCACCAAATCGTACAAGGAAATGACGAGAAAAACTGTAATCAGCATAGTGTTCCAAAATTCAAAATCGAAAACGTGTTCCTGTTCAAAGGACGATAAAACGCGGGACGCTCCCGGGGCTTTGCCCCGCTACTATGGCGCCCCGGTTGCGATGACGTTGTCTAACCCGGGATCAGGTATACCACTC
>DATMWO010000312.1:0-6462 GCA_035562475.1 Methanoregula sp. | reverse complement strand
TTTCCAGGCAGCGGAAAATCGTCAGGAAAAAAATGTACACTTTTTATGACCGACTATCTGTGGCTGTGGAGCGGAGATCACGGTGCCTGCCCGGGTGTTTTCCGGTATACCATTCCTTGAAAAAGGGCGATCTTGTCCCCGTGATCATCCGTCACCGTGACCATGTAGGTGGCAATCTTTGGATTTTGTGAGAACTCCTCAGCCACTGCATACAAGGTACCGCTGGTCGCTGCTTTTACAAAAAAGATGTTGGCATTGATGGCAGCTGCAGGAATCCCATGGGAATTGGAGGCAAGGGCAAACGCGGTATCGGCAAGCGTGAAGATAGCTCCGCCGTGTACGGTCCCGTGACTGTTCTTATGCCATCCGGCAATCCGCAACCGGACCTTCGCCTGGCCGGCCGAGACTTCCAGCAGCTCGATACCGGCTTCCTGCGCCCAGGCATCGTTTACAAAGAATGGGTCGGGAGTGTTCATGGAAGGTATCACTTAACGTGTATTTGGAGTGATGCAAAGAAGAAGATTGCGGGAAAGGATTGTTCCCGGAGATACACGCCGAAAAGAAATTTTCAGAGAATTGCCCGGATGGTCCTCGGATAATAACGAGCGGTAGTAACACCTGGGATCAATGCCTCTCCTGGTGTTACCGGATCGGGGTCCCCTTCCTGACCATGGGGCAGACATTACAGCCCATCATTTCTCCAAAGCAGAACAGGAACCGTTCTTTGATACTCCGGGGAAGCTGGTCTTCGGGGATCGGGGTGAACCCGAATGTCTTGTAAAACGAGATCAGGACAATGGTTGAATGAATGTAGATCGATTCTGAACCGCACTGCGTGATAAGTTCCTGCACGGCAAACCGGGCATATCCTTTCCCGCGGTACGTTTCGGGGACAAAGACGCAGTCCATTTCGATGCCGTCAGGGTGCTTCGTGTACCGGGCAGTTGCGGCCAGGTCTCCGTCAACAAAAACCCCGAATATTCTCTCATGGACAGGGTCTGCTTTCTGGCCCCGGTACTGTTCCCACAGTTTTTCTGCCAGATGAAATTCATCGTGTCTCAGTTCACGGGTCTCCAACGTCATATAATTCCTCAGCCCCAGAGTCTTTTTGGCTGGTTACTATATGAGTATGCCTTTTCTGTCCCGGGTAGCGGGAGAGATGCAACAGCCTTTATTTGTCGTGGTGCGAATCTTTTCTTTGTGGACGCACTCTCCCATGCATTAATAGCCTTGATCCTGTTCTCCGCGACCGGCCTCACCCTTCTCCTGCCGTTTGCGATCCTCGGGGCGGTTATTATGGATGCTGATATTTTCTTTTCACTCATCTCCGGTTCAGACCCCCATCTCTACCTGTTTACGCATGGCGGTATTGCCCACAGCCTCGCAGGCGCTCTTGTCCTGTCCGTACTGGCTTACGTCTCTACCGTCCTGATTGCACTTGCAGGGATAGTACCCCTTGCAGCACTGGGAGGTTACGGGGTCTATGGGTTTGCCGCAATCCTTGGCGGGACCCTCTCCCACCTTGCGATTGACACCCTGGCCTGCCCGGGCCTCCCGCTGCTTGCCCCGTTTGTTGACAGGAAATATACCCTGGGTATCCTGCCCGGTCCCAGTTTCCTGCTCGCCGCCTCAGCTCTGGGACTTGTCGCGGTTACGGTCACGCAGGTGCTGGTCTTTCAACAAGCCCTTCCTCTTTATGCCGTTATCGTCCTGCTCTACCTTCTCGTCCGGGGGGGATTCTTCCTGGTTGCTTTAAAACGGTTACCGGGACGGAAGGTGCCGATGGTTAACCCGTTGCGGTGGCTTACCCTCAGTGAGGATGAGATGCGCTACACTGTACGGCAGTATACCCTGTTCAGCGGCTCTTTTTCCGAAGCGGTGTTTCCCAGATATAAGGGTACCAGCAGTGCTGAAGTGAAGAGCGCTTTACGGTTCCCTGAAGTCCGCCGGTTATTTTTCCATTCTTACGGTGTCATTGCCGAACGGATCGGATCGGTCCTGATCCTCTCAGACCCTCTTCGCGAGAACGGGTATGTCTATTACCCTCCCCACTACAAGCAAGTAAAGGTCACCATCGAAGATCAACCGTGATATTCTCCGGGGATTTTTGTCACCTCACCGAAGCAAAGGAAACCGGCACTCCCGGCTCCCTGTCCCGTTTCATAGGGGCAGGATCCCGGGGGAATAATGATCCGGACATTTCACCTTCACTACCAACCGCTTTATCCTCCGGCACACCTATCTCACCTTTGTGGTGAACCTGATGAGAGGACCGGTGGAGTTTAATACGGTAACAATTGAAAAGCCTGCAGAGGTAAACTTCATTCTCGGACAGTCGCATTTTATAAAGACGGTCGAAGACATCTACGAGGTGGTTTCCGGGTCGGTGCCCGGTTCGAAGTTTGGCCTGGCATTCTGCGAGTCCTCGGGAGACTGCCTGGTCAGAATCGAGGGTAATGACGAGGAATTAAAAGCGCTGGCGCGGGATAATGCTCTTGCGATCGGTGCCGGGCACTCCTTCATCCTCTTTTTACGTGACTGCTACCCCATGAATGTCCTGAACGCGATAAAAAATATTCAGGAAGTCTGCACGATATACTGCGCAACAGCAAACCCCGCAGAGGTCGTAATTGCCGAATCTGCGCAGGGTCGGGGAATTATGGGTGTGATTGATGGTGAAAAACCAAAGGGTGTGGAAGGTCCGGACGGGGTTGCCTGGCGGACGGGACTGCTCCGGAAGTTCGGGTACAAGAGGGGATAGGCATTAGCAGACTTCACGATGTTCCGCAAATGATTTTTGTGGAAAAAGAATATCTTCCTGTCCGCTCAGCCTGTGGTCTGGTGTCGGGAAAGGAAAACGGCAGCAAAAAACAAAATGTCGTGAATAGCGCGGGGGAACTGCAGAATAACAATTCATTCACACAATCCTGCAGGATCACGGTTGATGTGCCATCATACAGGGAACGTGCGTTACCATGAGTCTGGTCATTGCGTTTATCGGGGCACAAGGTGCGGTCATGGCCGGAGATATGCGCGAGATCATCACCCGCGGGGACAGGGCATCAACTGAGACCCTTGAACAGGAATTGTATGGCGGACAGATCGTTACTGATGATGACTTAATTAAACGGGCAGAAGCCCTTGGCATCTCCCTGGTCATCCGCGATGATAAGCGGAAAGTAGCCATGCGGGATGGCATTCTGGTCGGCGAGGTAAGTGAAACTGAAGGAGACGTTTCGAAGAAAAGGCGGCTCTACGCAACCGGGGGCGAGTATGCCCTTGCCGAAATAACTGACTCTGATCTCCGGTTGACCGGGAAAGGGAAGGCAAGCAATTTTGTTGTTCTGGGAAACCAGGTAACAAAAAAGATTGCCCATACCTGCATCCAGGAACGCTGGAAAAACGGCGGCATGCATGATGCAATCGGGATACTCATTCTTTCTCTGGAAAGAGCATCAAAAGCGACCGCGTCAGTCAGCGGTGTGTATACCCTGATACAGACTTCGCAAAAAGACAGTCTTTTGGCAATTTTAGAACGGGACACCAGGTAATACCGGAGAGCATTTTCTCACCATCACGCCCGCATCCGCATGAAAATGCAGGTGCAACCTGTGAAAGCATTTAATACAGTTGTTGTTCCCTCCACTCTCAATACAGCACCGGGAATAATTTATTATCTGGCAAAGTAAGAGGATAATCACTCTTTTGGAGTGAGTACCATGAAAAAAATTATTCTGGCGCTGATAATCCTCGTGATCCTGGCCACGTTTGCATTGCCGGTGATCACCGCAAAGGAAGATGATGGGGTAAAGGCTGGCATTACTGTAGCAGCAGCCACAACCAAGACCACCTCCTCCGGGGAACAGGAGAAAAGGCACGGGGCGGATGACACGGTCACCGTCACTCCTACCACTCGCGATACCCTTGAAGTGGAGCATGGAACGGAAAATGAGGTTGATGATAGTACGCATAATTCCGCCCGGACAATCGCAGAAGTTCGGGAAAACCGTCATAAGAGCCTCGAGAACCTCAATGCCACCCTCCGGAATATAAGTTCCGGGGAACGGGAGCGGGTCAAAAACGAGAATGAAGTCAGGATCGCTGTCACCACCCTGCTGGATGTGGAAGACCTGAGCGGGGGGATCGGTCGTAATGTTTCTGCAATTGCACGGGACTTCAATAACTCCGCCAGTTCAATGCGCACGTTAGAGGATCGTATCCAGTCCAGGAACTCATTTGTACGGCTGTTGTTCGGGGGAGACAGGGAAGCTGCCCGGGAACTTGCAGCCGAGACTGCCCGGAACAATGCCCGCATCGTTGAGCTGCAACAGCTGATAAACAGTGCATCCCTTGATACCGGGCTCCGGGCTACGATAGAAGACCAGGTCCGTATCATACAGCTGGAACAGGAGAGATTACAACAACTCTCAACACGTGAGCAGGAAGATCGCGGCCTCTTTGGCAGGTTCGGGTAAGAGCATTCGTCGTATGTGGTGCAGGACAGGGAGTATTCTCCCTTCTGCCGGATAATTCCTTCTTTTTTAAAACAACACATAATCTGTTGTGGAAAAAGTAAAAAAAAAATGAGCGAGGCAGCTTCTCGTCGGCTCACTTGAGCTTTTTCTCGAGCTTCTTGAGTTTCTTCTTGGCCTCCTGGCTACCCGCAGCCGCCTGCTTCGAGAGCTCTTCTGCCTTGGCTTTCTTCACCTGGTTCAGCTTTACCATCTGTTTCTTACTCGTTGGCATTCAGTCACCTCGCTACACCTTTGGTGGGTTCTATTTAGCTTTTTTCCTTCTTAAAATTGCCCTGTATCATTGTTCCAGCCTCTAAAAAACTTCGAATAAACGAACAGCTGACCGAAGTCCCGGAAAACCGTCCTGACTTTCCGTTCGTCCGGGTCTCCTTCACTCTGGCTACTATGGGCATGATACCCTATCTTTTAAGGTGATCTTTGAATTCGCTGTTCCACCTGCCGATATCGTGGATTATTCTGGGTAGTGATCCTTGCAATCGCCCTGGTGCTTCTATGATGTTGCAATCGGTTGCGTGGTATCTGGTGCATCCCTGCTGCAGCGGCAGGATTATAATATCAGACTAAAGATCATTCGTACTTGTCCATAATCGCGGTTCTGTCCGGATATGCCGGGCCGTCCCGGGAACATACAAGATGACTGTGAGGATAGAATGCAAAAAATTTTTCGGACCACAACCCGTGGGGTAGGTGTGCTTATTGTCATGCTGGCTCTCTTTTCTATGTCCAATGCAGCAGGAGCGACGCAGACCTCCCTGGGAAATATCGTGAAGTTGTCGGGATCTTCGTATGGTGACACGGTCTACCTCTTCCTGACCGGCCCTAATCTTCCGGTCAATGGCGTAGCACTCGATAATATCAACCGCCTTGCAGACCAGGGTGGGGCAACAAAGGTAGATGTGGACGCAGACGGTCACTGGAGCTATGACTGGAATACCGGTGCCATGGGTGGCAGGCTCGATGCCGGGGCCTACACCGTCTGGGTCGCTGACCGCAGGACTGACCGTTCTCACCTCTCCACGGCTGATTACAGCACGATTGCTGTCAGCCTTTCGGTCCCTTCCCTTACCGCAGGGACCAGCGATGGATCCGGCACTTCCGGACTGTCACAGCCTGGCTCGATCGAGATCCGGGCAGTTCCGGACGGGACGTCGGTTGTCATCAACAACGCGTATAAGGGAATGACCCCGTTGACCGTCAGCAACCTGAGCCCCGGTACCTACACCGTAACCCTCTCGCATTTCCGCTATACGGCACTGTCAGTGCCGGTTATCGTCAGGGCCGGGACGGTATCGGAAGTCAACGCGACCCTTGTTGCACTGACCGGTTCGCTTTTTGTCAACACGACACCGGCTGGCGCCCAGCTCACACTCGACGGTATCACGAGCGGCATGTCACCGGCAACGCTTCCGGATATTATCCAGGGCAGTCACCTGCTCAACGTATCAAAAGAGGGATTTGTCACGCAGAGTATTCCGGTCCAGATATCCACGAACCAGACAACTACCGTAGATATCGTGCTGCTCCCGTCCGGTGGGAATGCGATGCCCGGATTCCTTCCCTTCACCGTAGCTGCCGGTTTACTCGTGGCGCTGCTGGTTGCGGGAAAATGGGTGCGGAAATAAAAACCATCAGCTCTGAGGAAATGAATCCCTGATACTATTTTTGAAGGGTGTAGTGCCATTGTAACCACCAACTCCTAAAGGCAATGACGAGAAAAAATGTAATCAGCATAGTGTTCCAGAATTCAAAATCGAAAAAGTGTTCCTGTTCAAAGGACCAAAAACACGGGACACTCCAGGGGTTTCGCCCCGCCACTATGGCGCCCCGGTTGCGATGGCGTTGTATAACCAGGGATCAGGTATACCACTACTACAGATGAATCGCAAGTGCTCCCGCTCCCACAGGGGGCAGGGCTTGCATAAGGGGG
>DATMWO010000311.1:0-10988 GCA_035562475.1 Methanoregula sp. | reverse complement strand
TGCTGGCCATCCAGGTCCAGATTATTCTCTGGAGTATCGGGTACCAGATCAGCCCGAACCTAACGTTTCCCGTTCTCATCGGGATGCTTTTTATCTACATCGGGTTTCTTCTCGACCATGCAGAACAGACCTGGTTTGTTGGGATCCGTACACCCTGGACATTAAGCAGTAAAACGGTCTGGAAAAAGACACATGTGTTCGGGGGGAAATTATTCAAGATCGCTGGCGTTATTTCCTGCGCAGGGATATTTGCCGGGGTATACGCACTCTGGTTCGTCCTCATACCGGCACTTACCGTTGCGGTGGTTACCATGGCATATTCCTATTACGAATTTCAAAAGGAGTTGAAAAGCGGGGAAAAAGAAGGTTAAAATTTTATCCTTTGATTCTTTGACGTCTCTCGCTGGTGCAGCAGAGAATTCGATCCATGAGACCTTTGTGATATACGATGGAACCCGCCTCAGGTCCTCTCCGAGTCACGGCGGGCAGGACGGTTTTTAACTATTTAGGAACCGAGATCCGCCGCGGGGCTCCCCTCCAGGAGCGGCGGCGTTCATCGCAATGGGTAAAAGAGGAATAGAGGAGTACATTCACGATTGAAAAAAGAGGGCTCAGGTATTACAACGCCTGGACAAGCGAGCGGCGCGTAATCATACCAACCAGTCTTCCCTTATTCATAACCGGGATTGAACTGATATTTTTTTTCAGCATCATACTGACAACATCCGCTATCTTTGTACTCCGGTCGATCGTGAGAACCGGGGTAGTCATAATGTTCCGGACAATGATGTTGTGAAACCGGAAGTCCTGGTGCCGGTCCTCTATCTTCTCCCGGAATTTCCGGAGTGAGATTGCAAGGTCGGTTTCCGTTACGATGCCACTGATTTTTTCGCCTTCCATAACAACAAAGCGGGATATGTTATGTTCCTCCATTTGTGACTGGAGGTGCGAAAGCCGTTCGTCAGCTTCAATGGTATGAGCAGGTTCCGTCACCCCATCGATATTTCCCCGGGGCTGAAGCACCCTGAGTAATTCCCCATATCCGACCTGCCCGATAAGGCGCTTTTCGCTGTCATGGACAACCACCAGTTTATGCTTTTTTAGGAACGGGACGACAACCCTGATCTCCTGCTCCGGGAGTACCGAGGGTATGTTTTCCTCGAGCGAACTGGCAACATGAATCTTTGCCGTGGAGATCGTTGCCTTGTGTTTACTCCCCAGCTTATCTGCTATTGATTTGCGGGATATTGTTCCCACAACCTGGTGACTTGCAAGCACAATAAGCGGGTCACTGTTTTCATCGAGCATCTTATCCAGAGCTTCGTTGATTGACTGGGATTTTGAAATGGTCACCGGCTTTGCCATTACATCTTTAACCAACAACTGAGCAGTCATACTACCTCATCGATCCTTCTCCCTCTTGTCTATTCTCCGTCTGTTTTTTTTAAAGACCCACCTCCTCGGACATGTTCCGGTATGCCCTGCAGAAGACTCAGGGTCTAAAGCGCGTTAACCAGCGACCTTCGCGTGATGATACCGGCCAGCCTGCCCTTATCCACGACCGGGACCGAACTGATATTCTTTTTCAGCATCAGGTCTATCACCGCCGAGACACTTGCCGAAGGATCGACCGATATGAGCGGTGCAGTCATGATATCCCTGACGATCATATTCCGTATCCGGTGGTCCTGGTGCTGGTCCTTGACCGACTCGCGGAATTTTCGCATAGCGACAGCGACATCAGTTTCTGTAACGATTCCAATGTATTTACCTTGATCCGATACGACAAAACGGGTGATATTGTCATCAAGCATGCGGCGGCGCAGGTGAACAACGCGTTCATCTGCCTCAATAGTGATGACCTTCTCAATCGCACTTTCTATCCCGTTTTCGGGCTGGAACTTTTTCAGCAGATCACCCGCACTCACCTGGCCGATCAACTTGTGATCGCCATCATACACAACGACCAGCTTGTAATGCTGGAGCAGCGGGATGAGTACGTTAATACTTTCATCAGGATAGACACTGGTGAATTCTTCCTCAACCACACTCGCCACATGAATAGCGGTGGGTGCAAGAGGGGAGTTCTGTTTGCTGCCCAGCTTCTCAGCTATCGCCTGCCGGGAGACTATACCTACTACAGAATTATTATTAACTGCAATAAGGGGATCAATACCTTCTGCAAGCATTTTATCAAGTGCTTCGGTGATCTTTGCCGATTTGGATATGGTGGTTGGTTTTGCCATAACATCTTTGATAAAAACTTCTTTTGTCATTTCGCCACTTCCTTTATGATATCATCCCGTTTAATAATTCCAGATATCGCGCCATTTTCCACAACAACAAGACTGTTGACATGGTTTTTTCTCATCAGTTCAAGGGCATCAGGCAGCAGTGTTGCCGGATTGACCGTAATCACCGGGCTGGTCATTACATCCTCCGCAATCACTGATTCGACAGTTCGTAAGTGGTGACTGCGTGTCCCACCCGCCTCTTCGCGTCTCCGTGTAGTTACATCTTTTTTAACCACCCTGGAAATCGTATGCTCATTATCAAAGAACGCAAGGTTCGTTTCGGTGATTATTCCGGCAATCGTACCATCATTATTCATGACAACAACCTTGTCATCGCGTTCGCTCATCACTGCTATCACATGGTCAAGCGAGTGGTAACGGCTGATCGTTGCCACATCCTCCATCACGTCCTTGACCGGACAGGTAAGGTTCCGGACAAGACCGGATTTCATCAGATCTGTTTTTGTTACTATTCCAACGATATTTCCTGCATCAATAACCGGAACACAACTGATAGTGTTTCCTGAAAAAATACCTGCAATCGTCCTGATCCCTGCATCTGGTGCAACAACGATTGGATTGCCGGTAGCAAATACACCTACCGGAATCTGGTCAATGGGGCGCCGGCGCCATGCGGGTTCTCCCTGGTGAAGGCGGTACGCAATGTCCTTTTTGGTGAGAATTCCCGTGAGCCTGCCGTCCTCCATTACCAGGACGCGTGAGATTTTGTGCTTCACCATCAGGTTCCTTGCGTAGGCGACCGTTTCATGGGGGGAGACAAAATAGACCGGTGAAGTCATCACATCATGTGCAAACATTTTTTTGTCACCCCTTCGCAAATGCCCGGACAAGGTCGAACTCGGTAACCAGACCGATCAGCCGGGAACCCTCAATCACAGGTAATGCACCGATATTTCTTGTCAGCATCTCCCGGGCCGCGAGGTTTATGCTCTGCATCGGTGTAGTTGTAAAGAGGTCCCCTCCAATGAGCGTACGCACAGGCAACCCCATGACCTCAGCAACATTACCGGTTGTCAGGCGCGAAAAGACCTCGCGGCTCCCAAGATACTTCATTATGTCCGTGGCTGTTATCATGCCATAGAGCACGTCATCACTTACCACAGGCAACCGCCGGAACCTGTACTGGGTCATGTCATGGGCAACGTTCGCTATTGTGCAGTCCGGGCTCGTCACACGAAGCGAGGAACTCATAACATCCTCAACAGTGAAGGTACTCCGCTCCGCACCAAGCACCCGCAGTACGTCGCGTTCAGTGACGATTCCATTCAGCACACCATCATCATCTATGATGGGGAGACCCCCGATCTTTTTTTTCACTATGATATCTACAGCATCACTGATTCGTGAATCATGTGCGAGCGTGGTAATCTGCTGGGTCATGATGGTTCTTACGCTTTCGTTGACCGCGGCGAGCAGGTTGCCACCATGCCTGACCTGTACGAGTTTGTACTTGTCACCTCCTCCCATGAAATTGATCACATCACCCGAGGTGATGATCCCGCGCAGTTTCTTTGAACCGGCATCAGTCACAGGTAAACGACGGAATCCGCATTTTGTCATGATCTCCACAGCCCCGAAAATACTTTGCGTGGGCGGTACCGATATGACATCATGGGATGCGATTGCCATGATCTCACCTTCCTGCTGGACAATGTGGGATTTGAACTCAACCGGCCCCCGGTCAAGTTTCCCCTGCATCTTCAAGAGCCGGTCACCCTGTTTGATACCCCGGTCATTCTGGTTCATAATTCCCCTCCGACAGGTTCAATGACCCTGATTATATGATTTTCCGGAACGATACAGGTCGTCGTTTATCAGAAATCTGCTCACTTCTGGCAGAGACGCAAAAACATTCATGCCAGACCCTTCAGTACATCGTGCCGGTCAACAATTCCGACAATCCGGTCCCCATCAGTGACGGGGAGCCTGCTCACATCGTGCTTCACCAGCAGTTCCGCAGCAGAACCTATCGGTTCATCAGGACCAATGGTAACCACATTCTTGGACATAACCTCCTCAATGGTTGTGTGGGCGTGCCGGGCAATTATTGACTGCACCCGCCGTGTCCGGATGAGGTCACGACGGGAGATTATGCCGACAATCCGTTTCTTCTTCACCACGGGAAATGCGGAAAAACCGCTCTCCATGATCATAGTATAAATCTTCTGGATTGTGTCTGTCGGGCTTGCTATCGTGACATCCCTGGTCATATGAGATGCAACGGTCCCGTGAAGTTCATGACGTGAGATTATAACGGGAAATACATCTGACAGGAGCACACCTCCGATAATCTGAGGGCTGGGATCCACGACAGCAACGCTGTCCGTCTCGTAATCCCGCATCACCCTCGCCAGCTGTTCAATGGTATCAGCCGGGCTGACCATAGGGGCTTCCTTGACGTACCCTTCAACGGTTACATTCGATTTTGTCGCAGTTACCCGCAGCCCATCCGTGAGGTCAATATAGCCGATGAGTTTTTTTTTCACATCCACGACATAGACTTCACGGAACCGTTCATCTCGCAGGATTTGCCGTGCCTTGGTTATCTGGTCATTATATTTCAGCACAGGAATCCCGATCATGAAATCCTGTGCTGTTTTCATGCAATAGAATCCTCATCACGGCAGCGGGGACACAGCAGGATAATGTCGACCCGTTTGAGATCATCAGACATCTGACCGCAGCGATTGCACATGCCCTGCTCAACGAGTTCCTCGCGATTAATCTCTATAAGATCCGTGAGGAGTTCATTGAGTTCATTTGATACGGTAAGCAGGTCTCGCACGGTAACTATCCCGATGACTTTCTTTTTTGCATCGATGACCGGCAGTCTCCTTACCTTATGCTTCACCATCATATGGGCGGCATCGCCTACAGTTTTGTCCGCACTCACCGTAATGAGTGGCGTACTCATGATTTCTTTTACGTGTACAGTACTTGGCTTGAGATCTTTTGCTACCACCTTACAGGCAATATCTTCTTCGGTAACAATACCTATGGGTTTACCGTTTCCTACGATGATAACACTGCCAACTTCTTCCTGGCACATGGTTTTTGCAGCTTTTGCAACCGTTGCATCGATACCTAACATGGCGGGATTGTTTTTCATTACGTCCCTTAACGGGATCTGGGTCTCAAACCGCATTTCATTGGTTGTTTTTTTCATGAGTCACCTCCTTGAAGTGCTTGTTCTGATGATTTACAATTAGCATACTCCCCTTCACTTGTATAAATACAATTTGGCGGGGGCAACGGGTAATGCAGCACAGTAATATTGGGGGACACGCATGAGAATTACGGGGGGTAAGGAAAGGCATATTATAAGAAACATAATAAAGAGCGATTTCTATACACTACTAACGAATTATGGTGAATTCTTTGTTCCTTTGTACGATGTGTAGCCAGGAGGGTTTCCCATGAAGATATTTTATCAGGCCTATGGTAAGGCAAAAAAGAAATTTTCCAAGATACTCACCAGGTTTTTTAAGAAGAAGAGGACCCGTATCGGGATATACGGCCCGCCCAATGCAGGCAAGACTACTCTTGCAAACCGCATTGCCCGGGACTGGACAGGTGATGCAGTCGGCCCGGTAAGCGAGATCCCCCACGAGACCAGAAGGGCAAGGAAAAAAGAAGATATCATCATCTCGGGTGCAAATGGCAGCACAATAATGATTGATATTGTCGATACACCCGGTGTAACCACCAAGATTGATTATCATGAATTCCTGGAATTCGGCATGGAAAAGGATGAAGCGATCATCCGCGCCCGGGAGGCAACCGAGGGAGTCGCGGAGGCGATGCACTGGCTTAGAGAGGATATTGACGGTGTCATCTACATGCTGGATTCTACCCTTGATCCTTTCCTGCAGGTCAATATCATGATGATTGGGATCATCGAGAGCCGAAAACTCCCGGTTATTATTGTTGCAAACAAGATCGATCTCGCTGATGCAGTTCCTGCACGGATAAGAAGTGCATTCCCGCAGCACCCGGTTGTCGCTATCTCCGGCCTTGAAGGACGGAATGTTGAGAGCCTGTACGAGACCATGCTTGAGTGCTTCGGGTGAAGGGTATGCCGCACAAATGTACAAAATGCGGACGGGAATACAAGGCTGGTTCTACGGAGATCCTTAAGGGCTGCGCGAGCTGTGGGGGAAAAAAATTCCTCTATGTAAAGGATACAGAGATCAACAAGGACGTCCTGGAAGAGAAATCAATCTCTGAAATTGCTGATGAATCTCATGAGGATATTCTTGAGATCATCGAGCCAAAGAAAAAAGAACAGGTGGAGATGTATGACCGTGTGGAGACAATCCGTATTGTCTCCCCGGGTACCTACGAGCTCAATCTCGAAAAAATGGCACAGAGCGACCAGCGTATCGTGAGTGTAGGGAAAGAGGGAAATTATATTATTGACCTCATGTCCATGGCAAAAGATGAGCCGAAAAAGAAGAAAGGAAAGAAGTAGAACCTTTTACGATTTTGTTGCCAATTCATTTTTTATCCCGTCATAAGGCGCGGGAAGTTCAAGTTTTTTGAAAAATTCATCGGTAAAAGAGAGGCTGTTTTTCACCGCCCATTCTGCGCAGCCGTGCCCAAAGCATATATCCGGAAAAAACGGGCGGTTTTTTTGAGCCAGCGGGTTGACCGGAAATTTGTTCCTGAGCATCCGCTCCAGTTTTTCTCCGTGCGTCTCTTCAATATCTTCGGAAATTTCACCTTTTTGAACAACAATCCATTCCCGTTTGTAATGCATCAGGGAATTCCGGATTTCTATTAAGTTCCGGATGTTGGAAAAAACTTGATTGTCGTCATCGAAAACGGGTTTCTCAGCGATTATGAGTATTTTCTGGTACTTGTTTACCAGGGGGGCGCGATCAAAATTCTTTTCGTTTCTCCATTTCTCGCCGATAGTTTTCAGGAGATCTTCATTTTTTTCATCGGTGAAAAAATAGGCATCATCTGCTGCATCAGCATAGAGCTCATTGATAGTGGATTCAAGGAATGCAACGGATGAGAGGATCGAGTTGAGGATGAATACCTCATGCCGGAGGAGATCTTCTTCGGAAATAATGCCTGACTCCAAAAAATCCTTTTCTATCCGGTGACCCAGCCTGCACAACAAGGCAGCTGACTGGATATACCGGACTGAGAAACAGTCCCTGAACCTTATGGAGGATTCATCGTCAGTCGTTTCCAGAGGTATTTTATCCATTCTAACATTCCTTTTCTTTTTCCGGGTAAAAAAGGAAGGGGGCTAGAGAGGATAAGAGGCGGCTTCAGAGATCTTAAAAGATCGCCGGGAAATGGAGTGGATCAACCTTTTCGGAGAGGATTGAAAAATATTTTTATAAAAAATAATTTTTGGGCTCATGAGCACGGTTCAAAAAAGCTTGAACATCCGACAGTGATTTCACCCCAGCCGTCCGGCTCTTCGGATGCGATCACCCCTGAAAAAGGTATTACATCTTCATCGCTCTCAGTGCAGGGGCGGCAGGGGGGGGACTGGACTGTCGCCCCTCGTCTTTCCTGTCCTGATTATTTCATTCCTCCTAAAAGGAAGTCTGTTGAGCTGATTTTGGCATAGTTCATAGTTTAAAAAACAGTATTGCTACAACAGTGACTAGGAGGATAAAGCCAATAATCGCATAAAGAAAGTTTTTTCCCAGAGTTGGTTTTTTCTGTGATCGGCGTATCAGGTTCCTGATATTCAGGATTTCTCTTTGCGATTCTTCAACCGAGTCCCGGATCTGGCGAAGTAAAACACATTCATCTTCAGGAAATCTGTTTCCGCAGTGCATACAGAATGCTGCACTATTTTCGTGCGTTAAATTCCTGCAGCACTCACACATTTTCACCATTGTTGCTCAACTTTTGTGCACGATATTGCACTGATAATATTCTATCAGGTCAGTAGGCTTATAAATTAAACGTTATTGATTCAAAAAACCGTGATTGCCGCTTTTACGAGAGCAGAAATCGGGTGGGCACATCTTCAAATCCCCACGCCATTTTAGCCCGGCTTTGCCTGTTTTTCCGTGTTTATGACTATGCGGCAGAATAGGACCAGGATATCATGGCTCCCCCACGGAGGTAAACCGGACCCGACACTAATCGTGTTGGCGCTGCAGCTTCAGGAATACAGTAAGTACCCATAAAAATCTGTACCTCCATGGATTTCCGGCGAGGATAGAAAAGACCAGTATTCGATCCTGGGTGATAGGGGTGATCTTTTTATTTCAGAAAACAGTATTAACGTTAAGAGTGCTGCAATGTTCAAAAAAGTGCTGGTTGCCCTGGATTTTTCACGCTATACACAAAAAATCCTTGATCGTATCAGCGAGATTCCCGGAATACAGGAAGTAGTTCTCGTGCATGTAGTGGATACCACACGCCCTGCGAGACTGAATTGGACGCACGGTCGCCCGCATATCGAAAATCCTCAGCTCCTCTTAGAGGAGAAAAAACGGTTTCTTGAACAACGCGGCATGAGAGTGACCATAAATGTTGATGTGACAGTCAATGCGATTACGCAGAGCCCTGTTTCGAACGCCATTTTGGAAATTGCCAAAACCGAAAACGTATCCCTGATAGTCATTGGTGCCCGGGGCATCAACCCGATCCAGGAACTTCTTCTGGGGAGTGTATCATCCTCGGTGATCCGGTATGCAGCGACAAATGTACTCATTATGCATTTCCCCCCTGCCTCTGTTGAGTCCCATGCTTCATCTGCTTTTACCTACCAGAAACTATTTTCAAAAGTGCTGGTGCCTACAGATTTTTCCCGCTCCGCCAGCGATGCAGTAGAATTTGTAAAAACGATTCCCGGGATCAAGGAAACCGTTCTCCTGCATGTTGTCAGTCGCGCAGAATCAGAAAAGGATATCGAAGTTAATCTAAAAACCGCAGAAAAAAGGCTCGAGGATATGAAAAAGGAATTAATCGATACTGGTGCTGATATAAAACTTCATGCTGGTGCAGGAGACCCGACAGAGATGATACTATCGGTTGCAGATGAAGAGGATGTGTCCCTGATAGCGATGAGTGCCTTTGGTCTGGACTGGATAAGCGAGCTTGTGTTAGGAAGCACTACATTTACTGTCGTAAGAAGAACAAAAAAACCGGTTCTCATCATTCGGACGGGACAGGACAACAAAACCGGCTGATTACCTGTCAGGAGCTCTGGGGAGCACCCGGGGTGGTGTTTTTTCCAGGCTGACGCACCGGATGCTCAATCAGAATATCCGATACACTCCTTCCGAGAGAAGAAAGAGCGTTTTAAAAAGCCGTTTTTCCCCCGTAAAAAATTGTTGAAGAATTAATACTCATCCATGCCGGGGGGCATTCCGCCCATTCCACCGGGAGGCATCCCCCCGCCAGGTGCGCCGGTTTTTGAAGATGCAATTATATCGTCAATGCGGAGGATCATGACAGCCGCTTCTGCAGCGCTTGATATTGCCTGTGTTTTCACCCGCAGCGGTTCAACGACACCTGCCTTGAGCATATCCACGGGTTTACCCTCATAGACATCAAGCCCGAAATTCTTTTTGCCCGCCTCGTGTGCAGCACGGATTGCGACAAGCATATCGATGGGATCAAGCCCCGAGTTCTCAGCAAGAGACCTGGGGATGACCTCCAGAGCTGAAGCGAATGCTTCAATCGCAAGCTGGACACGACCTCCTTCCTGCGATGCATATCTCCGCAGCTGAAGCGAGAGTTCGGTCTCGGGTGCTCCGCCACCGGCAACGATCTTTTTGCCCTCAACGACGACGCTAACGACCATGAGTGCATCATGGATGGCACGTTCGAGTTCATCGACAACATGCTCGGTTCCTCCCCTGACTATAATGGAGACAGCTTTGGGATCTTTACACTTCGAGATATAGATCATCTCGTCACCCGAGACCTTGCGTTCCTCAACAAGCCCGGCAGCCCCGAGATCCTTTGGGGTTATTGCATCGATACTGTTGACTATGTTCGCACCCGTTGCACGGGCAAGGTTCTCGATATCACTTTTTTTCAGCCTGCGGACAGCAAGGATCCCGGCTTTTGCAAGGTAGTGCTGGGCTACATCATCAATGCCCTTCTGGCAGAAAATGACGGTCGCACCGCTTTTAATAACCTTGTCCACCATCGTGTGGACCATGTGCTCCTCTTCATCGAGGAATGCCTGGGCCTGTCCGGGGGTGGAGATATTGATCTTCGCGTTCACTTCGGTCTTTTTGAATTCGAGCGCTGCATTAAGAAGCAGGATCTTTGCATTCTTCACCGATCTGGGCATGCCGGGGTGTGCACGTTCCTTGTCGACAACCATACCTTCGATAAGATTGGTGTCGTCCACCGATCCGCCGACCTTCTTTTCGACATTGATATGAGCGATATCCACTCTGCCGTCAGGATCGGTAACAAACGTGATCGCCTTCACAAGGATGTCACAGAGCCGGTCTTTCGATACCTCGGCATTCTTACCCGTAAGTGCTGTCTCGGCGATCTTTTTGAGAATCGCTGTATCGGAAGGTTTCACGGTTATGGCGAACCCGTTGAGCATCACGAGCGCTTCTGCCGCTGCCATCCGGTATCCTTCAGCGATAACGGTCGGGTGGACGCCCTGGGTAAGAAGCCCCTCAGCGTTCTTTAAAAGTTCCCCTGCGATTACAACTGCGGTGGTTG
>DATMWO010000310.1:0-4807 GCA_035562475.1 Methanoregula sp. | reverse complement strand
GGTAGCTGCTACACCAAAAAGGAGCTTAAAAAAGCAAAAGGGAATGCCAATAGTGAAACTCAAAAAAAACGGGCGCCGGAAGAATTTCTGAATAGCATCAGCATCGTTTTTACCGGTATTTTTATCGGTTTCGCGGGTTTTTGATGCCATACTATCACCATGTGCCGGCTGTCAGGTATACTATATCGGACTGATATTTAAGAACTGGGAGATAGTTCCGGTGCCCCATCGCTATAAAAAAGTTTGTCGAAAATACCTTTTACCTTGAGGCATAAAATACTAGAGAAATCTTAAAAAAAAGGTGAACAGACATGGGAATTTTTGACAAACTTACCGGAAAACCAGCAACGCTCACGTCAAAGTCAGCGCTTGTTGTCTCTGCCATTACTGTAATTGCAGCTGATGGTGCAATCGACGAAACTGAACTCAATGACCTTGCCAAAATTGTCCGCGGTGACAAGAAATCCATTGATACTGCGATGCAGGTCATGAAAGAAAACCCCTTCCCCGGGGTTATTGATCTGGTGGCAAAAGCTCTTGATGAGAAGCAGAAGCTTGCTACGCTTGCTATCCTGTGCGATATTGCCATGTCCGATGGCGTCCTTGCCGGGGAGGAGAAGAAGATCCTCCAGATGTATATGGACAAGTTTGGCGTCTCTGAGGCAAAGCTTGCACCCATCATCGATGCTATCTCAATCAAGAATAACTTCTCAATCTTCGCCTAATCTTTTTCTTTTTTCATGGGATATGCTCTGCCGTATCATCATGACTCCCGATGAGGAGGTAAGGTGAATGAGCTTATGCCGCTCGTTTCCGGAGTATACTAATGGTTTGTATTTTTTTAAAAAAAGAACTCTTCAGAGCCAGAAATGTGCTCTGGTGTTATATCTTTGACTGGTCGTATCCTTTTTGTATCCCTGTAGGGTGTGACTTGACATTGCCTCTGCTGCTGCGGTAATATTTCCGGTTCTTCTCCGAAAGGATTGTATTCCCTGATTGTGCTGCAGCACACTGGTTTGTATCAGGTTGTATGGCAAGGAAGCAATCAACGGGATTTTTCCCTCCATCACAGGCTTTTGTTTTATAATCCTCACAATCAGTGCAGGTTGGCACGTGGGATACCAGCACCTGGGGAAAGTGAGCGGTCCAGAGCTCAGCATCAATCTTGCCTTCGCTCAGGAATTTTCGCACGTGTCGTGCAGTATATTTCATGAGTAAGAATGGTCCATTGCGCATCTTATCAGTATGGAAAGGGGAACAGATGAACGGGCAAAGTTGTCCGGGATAATTCAATTTTAAAAAAGAACTATACCATTACCTCTTCGCCCTGCCTATGCATTCAAAGTCGATGAAACCATTATACGGGTCTGTCTTTACAAGGCGCACGCGTACTTTCTGTCCAACAACAAGCCCCCGTTCGCCTCGCAGGACCCGGCCTTCAGCCGGTGGGGTGATGAGCCTGACATACGTTCCTTTTTCTGAGGCGCCGGTAACCAGTGCCTCAAAGGCTTCGCCAATCCTTCCCTGAAGGAGTACTGCAGCAGCAGCTTTTCTCATGAAGCGTTCCACTTTTTTGGATCCTTTTTCCCGGTCCGAAAGCCATGCGGACAGATCTTCCAGCTCTTCTCGTGAGTAGGGGCTGGGAACCTTGTCGAGGACCGATTTTAAGAGACGTTGGTTGATAAGATCGACATAACGCCTGTTCGGGGCAGTAGCATGGGTATAATCGGTTACTGCGAGACTGAAATGGCCGTATGGCTCATTACCTGGCTCGAGCATCATGTATTCGCCAGGTCCGAGAAGTTTTATTACGGTAAGGGACAGGTCCGGGAAACGCTCGGGGTCAGCTGCTTTTTGCCTGATCAGAAATTTTGCAAGCGCTTTTGCATCCGGCTCAGCAGGAAGTTTCTCACCATAGATCGCAGCAGTAGTAACGATCTCCTCCCAGTATTTCGGGATACGAACAACCCGTTGTATCATGGGGATACCGGCGTTGCCAAGGAAGCTCACCATAGTGCCATTGGCTGCGACCATGAGTTCCTCTATCAGGCACCGTGCCATGTTCTGCCTCTGGATGATAAGATCTCTCACCAGGCCATCCTCCTCCACGACAGCCTGGGCTTCAATGGTGTTTAATTCCAGCGCACCCTGCTCCCTCCGCTTTTTTTTCAGGCGCCTGATTGCCTCTGTCTGCAGGAGAAGTTGTTCTTTTAGCCCGAAAACGTCCCCCACCGTCGCAGGTACAGGTGATTTTCCTTCAAGCCAGTCGCCGGTTTCTTCATAAACAAGTTTTGCCTTGTTGGTCACAACCGCGCGATAAATATCTCCAGGACGGAAGTTCCCATCGGAGAGTACGGTGTATTCAATGACAGTTGCAAGATGATCTGTGCCGGGAAGAAGGGAGGTCATGCCTTTGGAGAGCCTGTCCGGCAGCATCGGGAACGTCTCAACTCCGGTATATACCGAGGTTCCGTTATGGGCAGCATGCTGGTCGGTCTTCGAGTGTCTCGGCACGTAAGAATCGACATCCGCAATTGCTATCTTCACCTGTATCTCTCCGTTCTGGCCGGGTTCACAGTATTCCAGCTGGTCAAGGTCCATTGAGTCGTGGTTGTCGATGGACGACCAGAGGAGCATGCGCAGGTCCTGGGTTTCTTTCCGGTTGGTAGTGAGCGCTTTTTCCGGTAGTGCATTAACTTCACGGACAACGGCATCCGGGAACCGGGGTTCAAAACCGTATTTCCTCATTGCATTCCCGGCAATGGCTTTCAGGTCAATGGTGTGGTGGGCTTTCATTTTTTGATTGGAAGGGATTTGTTTCATGGTATAATTATCTGTTGGCTTTTCCCCGGGTAAACTCTTGCGAGCTCCATTAATAACTGCAGTATGAAAACGTACCCTGAAAGGGGTAGCACATTTCTCATTTTTGCTATGTGCTGTTCCTGCCATGTTCCAATTCGGTCAGGGACCATAATCTCAATGTCTCCCTGGGAGAACGGTGGAGGAAAATGGCTTGTTTGTATAAACTTACCGGGAGTTTATGACGATCTTTTGCTGCCCTTTTTTTTCCTCTGGTGCTATCGGCAGGTGCCTGATGTATATTTCCTGTCGTCCGCTCTGCTGCGTTTTTTCAGGGAAATCGTGAAACCTGGATCCTTCCTGGTTTGCATTCCGGCGCTGGATGATACAACCTGGATAAAATTGATTACCCCAGAGTAAACCCGGATCAGGATAGTCAGGACAGAGAATGGGAGAGAAAAGGGCATGAAATGACGGGATAAATTCTGCTGCCGGCATGCTGCTTTGGGGATTTTATCCTGTTATGTTGATTATTGTGTCAATCCGGCAATTTGATAATCCTTTTATACCCCTTTCCTTCCACTGGAGCGGACGATATATAAAGCCCCAAACCGTCAAAAATCTCTGTATTCACGATTGTTATACCCGCGTGTTTTGCAAAACCCTGTCCCTGGGTTCTGGAGGAGAAATTGCATCACATCCTTTCCGCAATCCAGATCCCGAATCTGGCATTATGCCTCCTAAATTAAAATCTATCCATCTTTGTGCGTATTTCCAGTGGAAAATACAGGGTCGTTCATGGCCGGGAATAATTCACGGGGCACCAGGAAAAAAAATCCCGGGATCGGTGCAGGTATAGTGCAGGAAAACAAGAGTAAATCTCACCCTGATATGCCCAAATGCCTTCATCAAAAAAAAAATGATGCAGATCATGCAGGTGAACTGGTATCCTCAAACAGGTATTTCCAGACAACCGCTGCAATTACCGCTCCGATGACGGGAGCAACAAGGAACAGCCAGAGTTGTGCCAGCGCCGTACCTCCGGCAACCACCGCGGGTCCAAGGCTTCGTGCGGGATTCACTGAAGTACCGGTAACAGGGATAGTTACCATATGAATCATGGCGAGCGAAAGCCCTATTGCTATCCCGGCAAAACCGGCAGGTACTTTCCTGCTTGTTGCTCCAAATATGACCATAAGGAAAATAAAGGTTGTAACCACTTCAGCGATACCTGCTGAGGTCAGGGAATACCCTCCAAGGTAATCTGCACCGTAACCATTTGCTCCAAGGTTAGCAGGTGCAACCTGATACCCGGGAAGTCCGGTCATAATGGCGAGAAGCAGTGCTGATGCAACGATAGCCCCGATGCACTGGACTATGATATAGATTATTGCATCTTTCGGAGGAATTTTACCGTTGATAAGCATTGCAATAGTGATTGCGGGGTTAATATGACATCCCGAGATCTGGCCGATGGCATATACCATAACGAGGACGGACAGGCCAAAAGCCAGAGCAATTCCCAGAACACCGATCTCTTTTCCGGCAATAACGGCGCTTCCTGTTCCTATGAATACCAGGACAAAGGTTCCCAGAAATTCAGCCAGGTACTTCTTCATGTCGCTCATATCGAAACCTCCCAAACTTTTTGGTTAATATTACCGATGCGATATTGTCAACGTTTATATTAATACAGATATCTCAGGATTCGAGCAGATTTTATGCCTATTCAGAATACTCTAATGGCAGGAAGATAACAGTTCTCCAAACGAAATGTGAAATGAAAAAAAATCTCCCTATGACAAAACCACTGAAAACAACTCCCCACGCAGGCCCCTTCCTGAAATGGGCAGGTGGCAAGACACAGTTACTCAGGCAGTTGAGCAGACGTCTTCCCCCTGAGATAAAAAACGGAGAGATTACAAGCTATGTGGAACCGTTCGTTGGTGGTGGTGCGATGTTTTTTTATCTTCACCGGAGATTTTCTTTTACCCATAGCACTATTTTC
>DATMWO010000309.1:0-4164 GCA_035562475.1 Methanoregula sp. | reverse complement strand
TTTCAGGACTTCATCAATCTGAAGATTATGTCTCAAAAAATTTTGCAGGAACCGCATTTTTGGAGTATCACACGCATTTTTTTAAAAAAAAACGGACCCAGCGGGAATCGAACCCGCGTCCTTGGGTTCGAAGCCCAAGAGGATGTCCTCTACCCCATGGATCCTTCTCATCTCTTATATATCAAAAGATATTAAGTATTTTCTACCGATAATCTAGTGAATGATTTTATCCGCACCAGAGATCATCCGCCGTCTCGATCAGAGTTGTGGACAGGGCAACCTCGTCATCACACCCTATAGTGGCGAGTGCCAGCAACCCGCATCCTATGATCTGCGTTCTGCCGGAGACAGTCTTCTTCCTAAAGGTACATGCACTCTTGTTCCTACGCTTGAATGGGTCGAACTTCCCATGGATCTTGCCGGAACGCTCCGGTGCCGGTCCTCGTTCGGGAGGCGGGGAGTTCTTCTTGGTGCAGGTTTTGTAGACCCGGGTTTTCGGGGACAATTGACACTCTGCCTTACAAATCTGGGAAGCGATGATATTATCGTCAAGAAGAACGACCGCGTAGTGCAGATGATCCTTCACGAAGTGCGGGAAGGCAGCCAGGGTTATTCAGGTCGTTATCAGGATAGCAGAGGAGCAGTGGAGGCAAAGTGACGATGATCCGTACTGAAAGAAAATATATCGAAATTCTTCGCATTCTCAAAGAACACCAGGATCCCATCGGTGCAAAAAGGCTTTCAGAGCTTATGGCAGAACGGGGTTTTGTCCTCAGTGATCGGGCAGTTCAGTATTATCTCAGTTACCTTGATACAATGGGATTTACGGAAAAAATCGGTAACCAGGGACGGATACTGACAAGGGCAGGACTGGATGAAACTGATAATGCACTCGTAGATGACCGGATAGGGTTCGTCATTTCAAAACTTGAGCGACTGGCATACCGGAGTACATTTGATCCTGCCACCAGTACCGGTGATGTTGCCTATAACCTCTCCATTGTTCCCGAGGAGTCACGGGAAAAAGTTACACTCGCATTTGATGAGGTTGTGAAAGCAGGATGCGGTTTTTTTAATTCATACCGGATTCTCGATAGTGATCCCCGGGTTCCATCCGGATCGGTGGGATTTATTACCATCTGCAGTATCTCCATGGATGGAGTTTTCCAAAGAAATGGCATCCCGGTAAGAATGGCTTATGGTGGCAGGCTGGAGATCGAGCGCGGTAGACCAACACAGTTCAGGGACCTGATAGGTTATCGGGGAACTACTATAGATCCGCTCGAACTTTTCATATCCTCAGGACTCACCTCGATATCACAGTTTGCACGATCAAAATCCGGGATTGCATTGGCAAATGTCCGGGAAGTTCCCTCTTCCGCGGAAAAAAAGGTTGAGGAAACGATCCGTCTCATGAATACCTGCGGTTTTGTTTTTCCTGTTGCTATGGGAAATCAGGTCTTTAACCTGCCCGCTAATCCTTTCCGCATATCGATAGTCGCTTTCAGTGGACTGAATTATATTGGAAATACGGTGGAACACGGTATTGATATTACAACTGAAATAGGTGCCGGTAATATTCAGTTTTCAAAAGTGATGGAGATAAACTGATTATTTCCAGGAAATATCATCTTTTGTTGGAGTATTTTTTTCCCGCTTTTTGGATGTCCTGGATGATTCCGTGACATGATCACGGCTTCCCGGTTCGCTTTCAACATCCTTTGATTCCGAAAGGTTTTTTTTCGATTTTAGATCCGTGTGAATAAGGGCGGAATCCCGTACCTGGGGGGTCCCGGGCTTCTGAACCCCTTTCCCCTCAAAAATTTCGTCCTTTGATTTATGCGCAGACTTCTTAATGCTGACCTTTGAATCTTCAGAATCAATTTGCCTGGAATTGACCTCATGGCGCATAATGACGGATAGATCGTCATCATCGACAGTAACTTTCCCATTTGGATGATCTTCGGGGACAGGTGTATCCTGCGTCACAGGATGCACCTTCTTTTTTTGTATGACAACCGTTCGTTTCCTGTGCACCTGATGCACGATTACATCAGGATCGGATGGCTCATGCTCTGTATCCGGGGTCGTTTTTTCGGTAACAACACGTTTGAATCTCACAATTTCAGGAGTTGGTGCGGGGTGTGATGACGCGTCCGACCCAGTCTTTGGCGTACGACCAGATATTGCCATCGTTCGCTGTCGTTGCAGTTCTCTCTCAATTATCTGCCGCTCTGTCTCTTTGGTCCTCAAACGATCATCGCTTGTACGCGGCAAATGTTTCTCATCAAACCCCCGGGAATCTTTGGCATACGAGGATTTTTTGCCCAGGGGTATTCCATGAACCGAAGATTCATGGGATGGGGAACGTGGTGCTGGATGCACGGCTTGATCATCATGATCCCTGGCTACAACAACCCGATGCCGGGGTGCATGAGAACCTGACACATCCAAGGTGCTCAATTCGCTTGCTGACCGTGGAGGAATTACCTCTTCGATAATCTGAGGTTTTGCAATGTGCCGGGGTGCGGCTTTTTTTTCAGCAGGGGCTTCCTTTACCATATGTGCTGAAATGGGGAGAATAAGAGTCTCATCTTTTGCCGTTGCTGATCCTCCTTTGACAGATGTTCCTGCATTACTGCTGATTCCAGCACCTCCGGATACGCTGATCATATCAGAACCTGAAAGTTTTTCACCGGCAATACTATCCTGACGACTGGCTTTATACTGAATCTGGATTTCCTTGAGTTCGGTGATGCGGGGAATATTTTCAAGCCCGGAGAGCATGATGATAATTGCCACATTTTTGGTATTCATCACAGGATAATCACCGGATCTCGTTTCCACTCCCGCAATACTTCTGTCAATCCATTTTCGTACTGTCATATATCCTTTAAGGGACAGCTCATGAGATGGCCCGGCGATAAGAATTAACGCCTTGTGCGCACTCGTCATATCGCAGGGTGTGGAAATCTCGTGATAAATCGCCTGCTTCGCAAGGTCAACGATTCGCGACGCTTTCTTTATATGCTCATCAGCGAAAAAACCGGTCGGTCGCCAGCTGGAAAGGAAACTCAACGGATTATGGGGGAGACGTTCAACTGCATACCCTATGGTAATATACCCCATCCCTTTCATGGTATTGAGAACCTCGCCGGAGTCCAGTACAACTTCTGCAAAATCAAGCCCGCCATCTGCCTTGAATTCTCCGGCTCTCAGAATGAGGCTAATCCTCCGGACAATTCCCTCGTTCAGGAGTAAATACGTAGCAAGTTGTGGAGAAAGCTCGGGCTCACTTTTCCTGAATCCGAGTTTTTCAACCAAACCCTTCTCTTTTTTTGTCAGTGTTGATTTCTGTGCTTTGGTTTTTTTATACCAGGTTTCGTTATCAAAGAGAATTACACCGTCAAGGAGGGGTGTCAGCATATCGAGATCATCTGCTGCTTTTGCCGAACGACGCTCTCCTTCAGCAAGACAGGGAAGTGTTACAAGACCAAAGATCGGCTCAGTAATCGAGGAACGGAGTGCAGCGATGATATGCGGTGCAACATCCACCATGCTGCCACCAAGCCCGCAACACATAAAGATTGCATCAGTCTCCCCAATCTCGATGTTCTGGATGCGGGCAACGATTTCCCCGATATCAATTGTTGCTCTCTGAGTATCTCCATTCTCTTCAGTATGAATGTCCGGGTCCATAGGGGGAAAAAATAGTTTTGCACTATCCGGCAGACCCCCAATCTGAGCGAATGTTTCTGCATGTACATCGATGGCAAGTGCCTGGACACAAACGACCTTGCTGCTTCGTCTATCAGTGGTATAAAGACTGTTAACAATTCTGCAGCCTGCGCCGCCCAATCCTATTGCAAGTATGCGCATGAACAAATCCCGATTATGACCCTATAGGGCATCCTGTAGCTTATTCGTGTAGCTTATTGTACTATTATTTGCTGGAAGTTCAATATCTTATAGTATACTGCTTTGTAGGCGATGTATTGCAGATATTATTTAAAAAAACCGAATTTAAAAAAATTGGACTCTGAAGAAATGCTCAATTTCAAGATATTCGCTCATGGGGGTTTCACCCTCGCCGCTGTGGCTTCCCAGATGCGATAATCCCCGAACATGTGCAACGTCAGCCTCGCTCAGAGCAGGGGTGGTATG
>DATMWO010000308.1:0-4232 GCA_035562475.1 Methanoregula sp. | reverse complement strand
AAATCCGTTGGACTTTGACGGGGATGGCAGAATAATGGCAGGAGAAGGCGCGGGGAGCACAGCCTTCGTGGGGGTTGCCGGTTTTCCTTCCAACGGCTGGCTGATCAAGATCGTACTGTCCGGAACCACACCACCGGAATTATCTATCTCTTTTACCAGCAATACCATCACCTGATTAGACTGCGTCTGCGGAACGACGCCATCAAGGGTTACATCAAGTGAGACATCCTGGTTTGTGGAATAGGAGATGAGGGCCCCGTTCACAAACACTGTAGCACCCGAGCCGCTCTGCCGGGCGGCATTTCGGCCATCGACAATGACCTGGATATTCCATTGTGCATTTACAAGCTCAGTCTGCATCTGAAGCTGATGCCCCGAAATGAACGTGGTTGCTCCGGAAGGGCCGACGTAGTACCTGGCAGTCACGTGCTGTTGCCTGCCGATCAGGAGCGGATGGCTGGGTGTGCAGGACACACCGGTGAGTGTCATAATCGCGGTTGCCGGTATAGCCTGAAGCAGGATCACAAAAATCGCAAGAGAGAAGAGGGTGATTCCACGGATCATACTGTTCAACAAAGGGGGGTCTGCTTAAAAAAAGGTATTGTGTAGTGTCACGGTTACCGGTTCAACGTGTCCTGGGCATATGCCCCGATATTGCCGATTGCCCGCTGACCTTCGGGTATTTCCTGGGCAAATACCTGCCAGCAGTGGAACATCCCTTCCCAGAGTTCGAACTGGACGGGTACTCCTGCCCAGCGTGCTTTTTCAACGAATGCGGCAATATCGGATAACAACAATTCGTGGGTGCCTGCCTGAATATAGAGCCGGGGGAGACCGCTGAGATGTGCGAAGACGGGGGATGCAAGGGGATCCCTGGGATCATGGCCGGCAAGGTACACCGTTCGGGTTGCTTCGAGTCTTTCCAGGGTGAGCCAGTCATTTTCCAGGTTCTTTTTCACCGACTCCCCGGTAAAAAGCATGTCCACGAGAGGTGACATGCAGATCCCGGCAAGGGGAAGAGGTAATTTCCGATCGCGTGCGGAGATCAGAAGATCGAGAACAAGCGTTCCTCCTGCCGAAATTCCGACCGGAATAATGCGGTGCGGCATAGTACAATGGGTGATGAGGTAGCGGTACGCATCGAGGGCATCTTCAACTGCTGCGGGAAAAACATTTTCCGGGGCCAGCCGGTAATCGACAGAAAAAACCTGCGCCTGGGTGTCCCGGGCAAGCCTGATACACAATCCCAGATGGTCTTTTGTCGAGCCAAGCGTGAAACCACCACCATGGAAAAAAAGAATCGTGTGACCCGTCACCGCTTCCGGAACGGTGATCCAGTAGCCATAAACACCCTTAGAGATCTCCACACGTTCGGTAATCATATATTCTCCCCGATCGTCCTGCATTGTCTCGTAGAATGCAGAATGATCCTGCCGTACCAGGGAGATTGGCCTCTTCTGGTCGGGATTATGGGATTTGATGAGGGTAAGCAGGTCTACCGTTGAATCGCTTATCATTAATCTGGTTATGGTGAAGGAGGAAGATAAAGGAAGAGGGTTCATGACCGTTCATGGGATGAATGCGTTCTTTTCATCCGGGATTTTATTGGATCATTCAGGGAATGCCGTAATTATCACGGGAAAGCAGGGATGGAACAAAAAAAATCCCTGTTTGAGGTTTTTTTCGAAATTCTTTAATATAATCGTACATAAACTACCATCTTAATCCCGACATCTGAATTCCCCTGTCGGGGATTGGGTTGTCAGGCATTTTCATCGTATAGGGAGGGAGTAGTTTTGAAGATTTCACGGGTAAGTATCATCGCAATCGTGCTTGTTGTAATTGCTGTTGCTATTGCAGGATGTTCGAGCACAAGTCCGACCACCCCTGCAACCGGAGGGACACCGGCAGCCACGACTGCCGCAGGCGCTCCGTCAGGAACTACCGCAGCACCATCTGGAGGATCTGTCAGTGGAGGACAGTTATTTGGCGGTGCTGGATACAACTGGGTCGAGTACAAGATGTCCACCGGTTCCGGATCTGATGCAATGACTATTTATTACAAATATGACAAACAGACCGGCAAATGTACCATGCGCTTTGAAGGTGCAAAGAAAATTGAAGGTATGCCCACGGTAATGGACTGCAGCTCGACAGGTGGGGGAAAAGCTCAGAGTGATCCCAACCAGGTAAACCCGGATATGAAGTTCGTTAAGGTTGGTACAGAAGTCGTGACCGTTCCTGCAGGAACGTTTACGGCGGACAAATATACCGCTACCTACCAGGGAGTTACCGGCACGTACTGGTTTGTAACCGGCAAGCCCCTGATCAAGATGGCCAGCGGGGATGCAACAGGTTCTATGAACATGGAACTGAACGGCATGGGATAACAAAAGAATCCTGTTTTATCTTTTTTTGTTTGTGCAGAGCCCATGAAACCCTGAAAATAACTGACATCGATGTAAACAGTTCGCTCACATTGCATGAACTCTCCTCACAAACCCTATGTCCATGGTCGCTCGGACCGCGAAGCTGAACGCCTGAACTACCAGGCATCGAAATTAGCCGAGCTGCTCCACCACGACACCTGTTACCCGCCAGGGAGCAGGGTGCTCGAGGCTGCATGCGGTGTTGGCGCCCAGACCATACTCCTTGCCAGGAACAGTCCCGGCGCGGAATTTGTCTCGGTTGATATCTCCAGGGAATCCCTCCTCAAGGCAAAACATCGTGTTGCTGAGGAGGGGATCACCAACGTCACGTTCCGTCAGGCCGATGTCTACCATTTACCCTTCAGGCCTGAAACCTTCGACCATATATTCGTGTGTTTCCTGATTGAGCACCTGCCGGATCCGCTCCTGTCCATCACCCGCATGAAGGAGATCCTCCGCCCGGGGGGGTCTGTGACATTCATTGAAGGAGACCATGGCTCCGCACTGTTTTTCCCGGACAGCAGGGATGCTCACACCGTTATTGACTGCCTTGTCCACCTCCAGCGGGAGATGGGAGGAAATGCTCTCATCGGCAGAGAGCTCTGGCACCTGATAACAGATGCCGGGTTTGTAAAAGTCGCAGTCTCGCCCCGGATAGTATATGCTGACGAGAGCCGCCCGGAGTATACCGAAGGGGTGAAAAATATATTCATTGCCATGGTTGAGGGGATACGGGAGCAGGCTATTGCACGGGGCCTGGTGGATAACGAGACGTGGGAGAATGGAGTCAGGGACTTATACCGGACTACAGAAGAGGACGGGTCGTTCTGTTATACGTTTTTTAAGGCAACAGGCAACAAGGAACCATGACCCCCAACCGTGCACCTGTTACCATGCCTACAGTTCTTTGTTTTAAAAAGTGATGGTTATCAACGGAAATTCCAGCGTATTTTGAGGTAATTATCAAAATTTTTTCAGAACAGAAATAATGGATTCATCAGGTGTATCTTTAGGTACGATATTTTTTTCCTTTATGCCCGATACCATCTTTGGAGCATAGGTAGGATGCATCCCGATAATAAAAAAAACAAGGGCAAGGAGGATGAATCCGAACTGGGCTGCATCAAAGAACATGCCATATGCAGTCATGAAGATGAACGTTTCTATTAAGTCCACGATAGCATAGATCAGGAGGAAGGTCAAACCTGCCAGAAATTCGTATTTTTTCCATTTCATGCAAAGGACAATGGCGGTAAAAGCGATAATCAACTGAAAAAATCCATAAAAAAAAATTCCCAACTGTAAGAGTGCCGAGATCATTTCAAAGGACTCCTTAGCGCTAGAATGAGTGTGCTGATATATTTAATAGTTGGTATAAAAATAAGATGATGATATAAAATAAAATAATAAATCTGAAAATCGACAGACCATAACTCACCAGTTTTCTGTGATACTCAATTCCTTTACTAATGAAGATACCAAGAGACACATGTCACTCAGGTCATGAACCTGACGGTATCGCAAATCAGATAGAATGACACAAATTTTCAAGAGCATACGCTCTTTACATAAATTCTCATAAGAACAGATCGTCGTGTAAAGTAAGGAAGGTGATAGCAGCTTAGTAAAGTTCCCGAGGACTCGCGTACCTCAGTACCGTAGACTACGTGAGCTGGCTTAACTTCTGGGTTCGGAATGAGACCAGGTGTGTCCCAGCTGCTATGGCCGCTATCACCACAAATACGGGGTAAAACCCCAAAGCCAAGGTCCGGATTTGAACCGGAGTGTAGTTGATCTGCAGTC
>DATMWO010000307.1:0-3484 GCA_035562475.1 Methanoregula sp. | reverse complement strand
GCATAAAAAACCGTGGAACCCGTACCCAGACCAAGGACCATTCCGTCCCTGACCATATCGGCTGCCAGATATCCTGCAGCACGTTTTGCTGCAGTAAGTGCCTGAGCTGTATCGTCCATCTACCTGATAATTATCGGTTTTGCGTAATTAATACTGGCGATATACTGGTCCGGATTTCCCTGCCAGAGATCTACCGGATTCAGGACAATAGCAAACCCTTTGGTAAAAACCGGCGGGTCTGGTTTGTCTGAAGTATTCTGTCGCCAGACAGAACAATGAATAAAAAATCAATCACTCTGAAAACAGTGTTCTTGCCTCATCTTCTGCTTTATATGCTGTGCAATCGAGGGTGATCGGGGTAATTGAGACATTTCCTTTGCGGATTGCATGCACATCTGTCCCCTCCTCCGCATCTTCAATAAGGGGACCATTGATCCAGAAGTACGGCCGACCCCGCGGATCAAATCGTTTCTCGACGCCGGTATGAAACAGTTTACGGGCAAGCCGGGTGACTTCATAGCCACCTTTCACCACTGAGGGAATATTGATATTGATCACATCAGCGTGAGGACAGAACCCCTGGGCCAGTATTCGGGATACAACATCCCGGACAATTCCTTTTGCAGCATCAAAGTTTTGTCCATGGAAACGGGGATCATCGAATTTGTCTCCCTGGTCCTCGACCTGAAGCGAGAATGCAATCCCTTTTGTTCCCTGGTTGGATCCTTCCAGGGCAGCACCAACAGTGCCTGAGGTCATAATTGATTCAAAGGAGAGGTTCTCGCCAATGTTGATCCCGCTTACAATGAGCGCCGGGCTGAGCCTGAGTGCATAGAGCCCGATAATGACAGCATCCGTGGGTTTGCCGGCCACGGACCATGCAGGGGTTCCATTCATAATAACCCGGGTTGCCCGCAACGGTTCAAAGATCGAAATCGATCTCCCGACTGCACTCTGCTGGGTTGCCGGTGCAACGACGGTCACATCGGCAATAGGTGCAAGAGCTTCGTAAGCAGCCCAGAGCCCGACAGAACTCACGCCATCATCATTGGTCAGCAGGATCGAGGGTTTCATGTGCATTCACGTAGGAACTGCACCCTCAAATAGTTCACCGATCGGATAGGGTAATTTTCTTTCAGCGCAAAGAGAACAATGATGAAGGTCCTTCTTGCTGAATATGCGTCAGCTCATGACGCTTCGCTTGCTCCTGAAGGTGCTGCAATGCTCTCTGTGCTGAAACAGAGTTTTGAGCGCTGTGGATATGCTGTCGTGGTGCCCGGCAACGGGGACTTTGGCGCGGAGATAGAACGTATTGCTCCCGCGTGTGACATGGGGCTCTTGATAGCACCGGATTACCTGCTTGCGCGGTACACACAGATCCTTGAGCAGCACACGCATAACCTTGGGTGCGGTTTTATGACAGTCGCACTCTGTGCCAACAAGGTGCAGACAGAAAAGATCCTGCGTTCGCACAAGGTGACCGTGCCGGCTGATGCTTCTGCAGGAAAGCGGGTGATCAAACCGGTAAAAGGATGTGGTGCGCAGGGTGTACGCATATCCGATGGTCCAACCGGGGTGGGGGAATTCTCGCAAAAATATATTGACGGTGAACACTTTTCGGTGAGTATTGTTGCAAGCCGGGTGGTGGGTGATGCGTGCCTGTATTTCTCAGGGAAACCCCCTCTGGTGCTTGCGGTAAACCGGCAATATATTGAAACAGGAAGTGACGGCTCGATATACTACCGTGGCGGTGAGACACCGGTACATCCTGCACGCGAAGCAGAAATCATTGAGGTTGCCAAAAATGTGGTCGAGGTCCTCGGGTGTCAGGGATATTGTGGTATTGATGTTGTCGTTTCCGATACGGTATATGTCGTGGATGTGAACCCTCGGATCACTACCAGTCTGGTCGGTATTGCAGCCTGCATGAAAGAAGAGATTGCCGATATTCTGGTAACAGCATCGAAAGGCGGGGGGCCGGACCAGGTGCACCTGACAGGAAGTGCCCGTTTTGACACGCAGGGAAAGGTCACACGGATATGATCGGGATCGATGTGGGGGGTGCTAATCTCAAAGTCGTCGATGATACGGGTACTCACCTCCATTACTGCCCGCTCTGGGAAGGGGCACCGCTCACTGGACTGCTGAACCAGTATGTCACTGCTCCTGATGATCCGGTGGCTGTGGTTATGAGCGGTGAACTTGCCGATTGTTTTGAGAGCAAGATGGAAGGCATATCTTTTATTGTGAATGCAGTCAAAAACGCGTTTCATGCTGCCAGTTTTTATGGTACGGATGGGCAGTTTCATGACCATGCTGTACCTCAGCTTGCGGCTGCGAACTGGCTTGCCTCGGCAGATTACCTGCGGGCAGAATTTCCCGACGCGGTTCTTCTGGATATCGGCAGCACGACGGCCGATATTATCCCTCTCATGCGTTTTGCATCAATGAAGGGCTTAACCGATCTCCTGCGGCTCCAGAAGGGTTATCTCATCTATACGGGAATGCTCAGGGGAAATATTGCCACACTCCTGCAATCAGTGTCGCTTGACAGGGTACAGACTCCGGTAAGTTCTGAGTATTTTGCGATCAGTGCAGATGCGCATCTCGTCATGGGGCATATCACTCCCGCGCAGTATAGCTGTGATACCCCGGATAAGAAAGAAAAAACCAGAACGGCGGCACTGCGACGGCTCGCCCGCGTGGTCTGTGCGGATCTTGAAGAGATTGGAACCAATGGTGCATACCAGATTGCCGAACAGTTCTGGGAAAAACAGCGGGGTTTAATCTGCGATCAGGTAAAGCGTGTTACAGCACAGTTCGCTGCCCGTCAGGTCATTGTCGGGGGTATTGGAGCGCATTTGTTCTCCCGGGAACTGGATGGAATTGATCTCACACAAGAACTGGGTTCGTATGCTGATGCCCTGCCTGCATTTTCTGTTCGCGAGGTGGCTCTGCGGGGCAATTAGTTATGAGAGAATCCGGGATTTTACAAAAATTGGTTGCACGGCAGCAGCGGTCTTTTTACCCGACGCGCTTTCCGATACGGTGATACCATGATGAAACCCTGGCAACTGAGCCTCATTCTGTTTCTTGGCTCCCTTGCGATCACTCTGGGATTATGGGCTCTTGGTCTCCCGTTCTTCTTTGTCTTCCTCTTCATACCGCTCATTCCTTTTTTCTGGCGGAAGGAGATTGTCCGGCGCTGCCCGGTATGCGGATGGGAAACCACAGGCAGCGAGCGCTTCTGCCCCTGGGATGCGACTCCCCTCACCACTACGGGCAGCGAGCTCGGAGAGTGAAATGATCGACAAGGGAAGACTGATCCCAAAGAGGTTCGTTATGGTGATGTCCGGATATGATCCGTGCATATAATTCCGGACTGTACCCCGGTCAATTACTATTCCCAGATGCAGCAGATGTGCAGCTACCCGGTTGAATGGCATCGTTGCGCCGAGCGTTCTGCAGAGATCGATGAGAGGAG
>DATMWO010000306.1:0-2623 GCA_035562475.1 Methanoregula sp. | reverse complement strand
CCAGAAAAGCGTGTCTGGCTGAAGAACCTGTATTTTATCAGTCGTGTTCTGGTGGTTATTGCTATTATTGGATGATTATTACCTCGATTGTTGTGATAATAACCGCATTTGCGGAAGTATTCCGGATAATATCATTTTTCATACACGAAGGCATGCTATCCGAAGAAGCAGGAACATTTCTCTCGGTCAATGTGACAGAGATGATAGATCTCTACCTGGTAGGGCTTGTTCTAATCATTATGTCTCTTGGCCTCTATCAGCTCTTCATTGATCCGGATGTTGACCTCCCGGAGGCTGGATACCCCTTCATTTGATATCCTGAAGGCGCGTCTGTTAATCGTTGTTGTCGTGGTCCTTCCCGTGATGTTCCTGGGCTATGCTGCCACTGCCACCGATGGAATCTTCATAGCTGGTCTGGGAATCGCCATTTCACTGGTAATGATAGCAATCGGTTATATCCTGAGTATTGCCTCAAAGGGCGCGATTGAAAGAAAACGACTTGAAATGATGGGATCTGATCAGAAGAAATAATTCTTACGCTGTAAATGAGCGACAATTATCAAAAACATATCCTATTTTTTTCTAGTCTGATACCTTTAAATAACAATGGAAATATGTTATGATATGACCCTTTGGAGGGTGTCAGGAAACGATCACGTATGACCCAGGAACTCATGAAAGTCAAGATAGATTATGCCCAGGCAGCTGAAATCCTCAAAACTTCCCTGAAGATGAAAGGATCTCCTGTCGCAGTGGGGTTTGCGACAACGAAAGACGATATTCCCCCGGGGATACCGGAGCTCGATAAAACAATAAAGCACTGCATGATGGTGGGTCTTGCCAGGAACGAAGGCAGGATCTTTTATTCCACTTCTGAAAAGCACGAATGCATGGGTGGTGCTTATGCTTTAGGCTTCAGGGATCTTACTCCTACGTTAAAGTCAGGCCAGTTTTATTTCAAGCTGGGGAAATTTGAGAGCGTTACTTCCAGCAAAAGGACGATGGAGAGTGTCCCACACCTTCCCACCGGAGAGACCTATGCAACCATGTACGCTCCCCTGGAAAAGACACCATTCGTCCCGCAGGTAATTATTATTATTACCAATCCCTGGTCTATGCTGAAGCTGGCGCAATCTTCGTTATTCCGGCTGGGAGGGAGGATACATGCCTCGTTCTCTGGTATCCAGTCGGTCTGCTCGGATGCAGTCGCACAGACCGTTCTCACCGGTAAACCGAACTTTTCTCTTGGTTGTGACGGTTCACGAAAGTTTTCTGGGATTGCCGATGATGAGATGGTCATGGGAATTCCCGCGGAGATGCTGCCAGAGATTGTGGATGCAGTTAAAATCGTTACCCAGGCTCCCGGTTCCAAAAAACCATAGTCTTTTTTTTATATCACTTTCAACAGTGAATCATGCCATTTTATTCTTTAATACATCGCTTCTAAGTTTTCACGGTGATAGAATCTCCCCGTTATTTTGTCCGATTGATTCTATCGGGGATTGCTATGAATCGCCTGATTACCCTGAAGAAATCATACACTCACACCGGCCATGACAGATATTATATATCCGACGATTGACACTGTGTCATGGCATCGGATCCGATAACAGGGTTCCAGAGAAGATACATGTCCTTTGGAGATATGCTCGGCGAGTGGTTCTACGGGTTCCTCATGGTCGCTGTCGTCTGTGGGATAATTGGCGGATACAGTGATATCTTACTGGCCAGCAATCTCGGATATGGCAGGATATACCTCACGGTAGTCCTGGTGGTACTCACCTTTGGGGTGAACATAACGTGGGGGATCATCGATGGTACTACCGTGATATACGGCGGGCTGATGGATAAGGCGGACCTAGAGAGGATCATCAGTAAGCTCAAGAAAGACAGGAACAACCGGGAATTGAGGGACAAGGTTCTGGACTCGATCGGGGACTCATCCGTTGACTATCTTCCGGATGCGGAGAAGGAAAAGATCGTAGATCGCATCATCGATGAAGCTCCGGAGGCCATGGTGAAATATCATTTAAGCCGGGACGACCGCAACACCCTGATCGCCATCGCCTCCTGTGACATCCTCGCTGTCATCCCGGTTATCCTCCCGTACCTGCTCCTCGGCTTCGGAAAAGTTCCCCTGATGCTCTCCCGGATCATCGCTGCTATTGCTATCGGATACATTTGTTACCTCTACGCCGAACACACTGGCAGAAATAAATGGCTTGCTGCCGGCATCTTCGTTCTGTTTACCTTCGTGGTTATGGAAATCACCTACTACTTCGGCTGGTGATCTCGACTCAGGATTGGATGGATTCCATTCTTTTTCGTATCCGCGAGTCCAGCTTCCTAGTCCACAGAAAGAGGATTTTGTGGTGCCTCCCAAGGGAAGGATGGTAAAAGGTCACGGTAAAAAACGGAAATGATATTCAGGTATGCCGTAGGAAAAATCGCTGATTACCAAAAAAGGGACTTTACCTTTTCATTTGACCCAGCAACTCCGGGGGGGATTTTTTTCTCACTCGCAGAAGAGGGCTCTGTAAGAAATGACGTTTTCAAAATAGTATAATTTGAATCAGCATAGTGGTAGCAGATACTACTTTTACATTTGTCATAACTCTTGAAC
>DATMWO010000305.1:0-2297 GCA_035562475.1 Methanoregula sp. | reverse complement strand
TACCTATGGGGATATTCCGGTTGGCCGAAGCATAGGTCCGAAACTCGAAGTGGCAGAGGCACTCCGGGTGCTTGAGGGTGCAACTGAACCAAACTCCTTTATCCAGAAAAGTTTGTCTCTTGCCGGTATTGCGCTTGAGATGTCAGGGAAAGCTGCTCGAGGTACCGGCGCTGCCATGGCACAGGATATCCTCACAAAAGGGAAGGCTCTTGAAAAGTTTCGCCAGATCATTGAGATCCAGGGCGGTGATCCAAATGTCAAATCCGGTGATATTATTCCAGGAGAACACCAGTTTGTGGTAAATGCTCCGTCATCCGGCTATGTGATCGAAATGAACAACCATGCTCTCATCACTCTTGCCCGCATAGCGGGGGCTCCCCATGATTCCGGTGCCGGGATCCTCCTGCATGCAAAAAAGGGGAAGCTCATCAAGGCGGGTGAACCACTTTTTACCTTGTTTGCAGAAAGAAACTGGCGGCTCCAGAATGCAATCGAGGAAGGCCGGCGGCTCATGCCAATTCTTGTAGAAGGCATGCTTTTAGACCGGGTGCCCTCCTCATCCGAAATATAGACCGATGTCCTCAAATATAAACAGAAGGCGATATTCTTTATGCATCGCCAGAAAAATCGTTTCCTTTTTGCCCTGCTGTGCACCCTTATTCTCTGCAGCTCTGCACAGGCAACGATCCTGCAAATCTCCGTGCAGGATAGTTCAGATAATTCAACAATCCCTAACGCAACGGTATTTCTGAATGGAGATGAATATGCCAAAACCAACAATACCGGACAGGTGTTTCTCAATCACTCCGGGTTGAATGACCTTCTTATCCGTGTTTCCATGACCGGGTATGTAGACTGGGAAAAGCTGGTGGCTAAAAACGAAACATCAGTTTTTGTTACCCTCAGTCGAATGAACCTTACCTTAAAAGTAAATCTCTATGACTCAGATTCCCTGGGAGCGGTGTCAGGTGCCAGGATCAACCTTTCTGCAAAAAACAGTAAACAGACAAATCTGACAGATGTTGCCGGTTCAGTATCTTTTGGTGTAAATGCAACCACGTTGTACTCTATGGATATTACCGCTCCTGGTTATTTGCCCCGGATTGAAATTATCGATATGGGTACAGAAAATAAGGATGCTCAGTTCTGGATGTTCCCCGCTAACCGGTTCTCTTTTATTGTAAAAGATAAAAATGGGATGTTGCCTGTCACGGATGCAGAAGTGCGTATCGACAATGCACTTGTAGGAAAAACGGATACCAGGGGAATCCTGACCATACCTGTTGCACGAGGCAGAGTAACTGGTATCGATATTAAAAAGGGTGGTTACCAGACATTTACTGAATCAAGAAGAATCAATGAAACCGATGCACTCTATTCTGTTATACTTTCAAAGGCACTTTTGGGAGCGTTAATATCTGTTTCTGATGAAAATCGCGTTCCGGTTAGTGGTGCAGATGTATATATTAACGGGACTCTTTCAGGAACCACCAACCAGTCTGGCCGCATTAATTTTCCCGATCTTGTTTCCGGTTCCTATAATGTGGAAATAAGGAAAACCGGCTATCGTTCAATGAATCGTACGATTCTGATTATAAATAAGGGTGAAGACTTTACTTTCGAGATGCCTGTTGAAAATGCAGACCTCACTATTTTTGTCCAGGAAAAAGACCAGAAAATAGTGCCAGATGCTACAATTCTCATGAATGGAAACACAATGGGTGTTACTGATGAACATGGTCTGTTCAGGACCAAGGTCAAAATCAACACGCTTTACAATATCACCGCTATAAAAGATACCTACCAGCCAGTTTCAGTCCAGGAACAGTTTGCTCAGGGAAATGCCACAGCATCAGTAACTCTCGTCATGGAAAAGAATCTGGACTGGGGGATTATCACCATTATTGGTATTGGAGCACTTGGTATTCTTATTGCGTTTGGCATTATCAGAAAGTGGGGCGGTCGTAAGCCACAGCGCAGTATGAAAAATAACGACCTATAATACCTTTTTCCGGAATATAAATCAAGTTTTGACTCTGTAGAAATGCTCAATTAAAAGCATACGCTCATGGGGTTTCACCCCCGCCGCTCCTGTCTCCCCCGATGCGATAACCCCCGAACAAGTGCTCCGTCATCATCGCTCAGCGCAGGGGCGGTATGGGGGGACAGGCTCATGTCCCCTCCTTCATTCGTACCAGCATCTTGAATTTCTTATCCATGGAAAAGGAATTCTACAGAGCCTAAGTTTTTTTTATTTCAGAAAATTTTTTAAGTTTTTTTTAAGATGATTTTTTTTT
>DATMWO010000304.1:0-3715 GCA_035562475.1 Methanoregula sp. | reverse complement strand
GTTCAATACAACAAGAAATTAGTCACCAGAATATGACTATACCCAAAAAACACTGGTTTATTTCTTGAGTTGTCGTGGTATGGTGAATGATTCCAGCAGCTGGTAAGTAATACGCGTTCCAAGACTCGGCTGGATGGCTTCAAGCCAGAGGAAAAAACCAACTTTCGAAGGGGTTGGTCGCTCAAATTTGAAATGCCCATCCTTTGCCTGGATCATTTTATGGTACTCTTTTTTCTGTCGGGAACGCAGGTAGATAATCAGTTCATAATTGGGAAGATCAGTCGCAATGATTGCCTTGGAATAAAACTTGAAAAAATCCTCAAATTCAATCTTTTTCCCTTTCACTGTCAGACCGTAGGAATCACACAGTAATTTTACCGACTGAGGGAACAATCCGCCATAGAGAACTTTTTTAACAAGCTGCCCGGTCTGGCTGGTAATCTTCGGTAATTCTCGTTCGACTCCTTTTCCAATCTCACTGAAGATATGAGTACGCACTTCGTCGTGGTAACGCTTGTAGTCAAATGGGTGTTTCATCGGGAAATCTGTTGCTGGAATCAGGTTTGGGTGATTTTCCGGGTTGTTATACAGAATACGAGGGCGATAATGTTTGAGAATTGATTTTATTTCCTCACAGGAAGTTGTATGAATAATTGCATTCGTCTTATCCTTTCCAAGCCTTTTAACAACAGAATAGTTGGAAAGATCTATAGATGAAACAAGGAGAAATGGCGTGATCTTCTGGTCGTAAAGATATCCGATGAGCCGTTTCTTGAATGCGATTTCCTGTTCAAACTCTTTTAAATCCGAAGGTGATGTCACAACCTCGGCAAACGCAACATGGTTATCCGAATCGACAAGCAGCATATCAAATTCGGCAAGGTCCTGGCCATTTCCCCTGACCGTGATATCGCCATATTTCGAATAAAAAAGACCGTTCTGTCCAAGTTTAACATCTTCCCGTTTCCGGGGTGCATCTGCCCCTTTACGTGCAAGGTATTTTATCTGACTTGATTTTTTTGAGATATCCAGAAACATCTCATAGACAATTGCTTCGAACCACCTGCCTTCCGCAGTCCGCATTGGTTCAATATCAGGCGAGAAAAGTTTTTTTCTCTCGATCTTGTTCATATGCCTCGTGGCGTTAAGGGCAATGGCTGCGTTGGGTTTAAAATGTTTGAAATTTGCTGAGAGCCACGGGATCATAATTGCAGTATAGGTTTTCAGTCACTATTGTAAATAACAATCTGCTTTTCTCTCTCTCTCCCTCTTATAGATAATTATAAATACATAGGAAAGATATTGCCTTCGTACCTTAGCTGTGTGAAAACAAGTACATAGCGAGGGAGGAAAAAAACGAGGGGGTCTTTGAGAAATGTCAAAAGCAAAGAACACAACCGGCATGGCTCCGCTGCCACACTATATTATGCCGGATGCATCGGAACCCGAATACGAGATAATCCTGGAACAATTGCAGGACTATCGTAAATCTTTAATCGGCTCTTCATACTTTTATATCAGAGCCGGGAATGAACGCAGCCACCTGTGCAGGATAGTTCATGGGGGCGGTAAAGTATTTTTCCATGAACTGGTTGATCACCATAAACATGGTATCAGTGATGAGGATATTGACGAGTCAGTGAAAGATGATATCGGGACGTTCACCCTGCCAGGGCTTCACCCTGTTTCACCGCATATTGAGCAAAAGCTGCGCATTTTATACGATATTTAATTTTTTTTATTATCTGAAAAAATAAATTATTTGGTACGTCATAGAGGCTATTTTGAGTGTTTGAACTGTCATTCTCTGAATTATCTACATGGATAATCTCCAGCAAAACAGTTAAAAAATAATAAAAAACAGATTAAAATTGTCGGGTGTCCGGCAATTTTTATGTTTCCATATCTCCGGTGCGGATTCTGATTGACTTTTCAATGGGCATAATGAATATTTTTCCATCGCCGATCTTTCCGGTCCGGGCAGCCTCAGTGATGGTTACAACCAGGTTATCGACATCAGAGTCCCTGACAACAATTTCCAGCTGAATTTTTGGCAGGAAATCAACGGTCATCAGACCGCCACGGTACTCCAGAGTTATACCTTTCTGTTCGCCTCTTCCTTTTACGTCGGTTAAGGTCATTCCGATGAATCCTTTGTCCTCAAGCGCTTTTTTTACGAACTCGAATCGTTCAGGTTTGATAATTGCTTTTACCATTTTCATAGTAATCTCTCCGGATTAGCACCGTTCTCCATGCTGGGAGATATCAAGACCGACATACTCTTCTTCTTCCGTGACCCGCAGGCCGATTGTTTTGTCAATGATCACTGCAAGGACATATGTTACTACAAACGCATAGATAAGAGCAGCGAATGCACCAACTGCATTTGCAACAAACTGGTTGACATTCCCCTCAATCAGTCCTGATGCGCCATTTACCGCTGCAACAGCAAAGATCCCTGTCGCAAGGGCTCCCCAGAGCCCTCCCATACCATGAATTGCCCATGCATCCAGGCTCTCATCCAGACCTTTCCTGATACGGAAGAGAAGCATACCATAACAGATGGCTCCGCCAATTGCGCCAATCAGCAGGGCTCCCATAGGCGTCACATACCCGCATCCGGGCGTGATTGCAACAAGGCCGGCGATTGCACCGCTGACAAACCCGAGAGAACTTGGTTTTCCGTGAAGCCAGCTAATGAGAAGCCAGGATAGTGCTCCAGCAGCCGCTGCAATATTGGTGGTGACAAAAGCCTGAGCTGCAAGACCGTTTGCCCCGAGTGCGCTGCCGGCGTTAAACCCAAACCAGCCGAACCAGAGAAGTGCGGCACCAAGGATGGTGAGGGGGATGTTGTTTGGTTCCATCGCATACTTGCCAAAACCGACACGTTTTCCGATGACGAGTGCAAGGGCAAGAGCTGCAAACCCTGAACTGATATGTACAACGGTTCCACCGGCAAAGTCCAGTGCACCAAACTGCGCAGCCCAACCGCCACCCCAGACCCAGTGGGCAAGCGGATCATACACAATGGTCGTCCAGAGAAGCCCGAATATCAGAAAAGCACTGAATTTAATGCGCTCTGCAAAGCCTGATGTTATAATTGCCACGGTTACCGCAGCAAAAACGAGCTGGAATACCATAAACAATAGTCCGGGAATTGCCTCGCTGTATGGGCCAGGCTCCATTCCGACGTTGTTCAGCCCCATATACTCAAGGCTTCCGATGAACCCGCCGATATCGCTACCGAATGCAAGTGAGTACCCGACCAGTACCCACTGGATACTCACCAATGCAAAAGCAACGAATGACAGGGCAAGCATTGAGATTAAATTTTTCCTCCGTACCAAACCGCCATAGAAAAAACCAACGCCGGGAGTCATAATCATGACAAGCGCGGTTGCAGCGAGAATCCATGCTGTTGTTCCTGTGTCTAATGCCATTTTTTTGTTCACCTTTGACTCAATGTGATCTGCTTGCAGGGAATCACATGAACGTTCCTGTTCTTTTCAGATACCTGCCAGATGAAAAGTCCGGTAGTTATCTTCAATAATATGTCTGCTGCAACCAAACAACGTGCGAAACTCTCGCAGGAAGGAAGTTACATTCCTATGTTTATAAACATATCTCTTATTAAAAGTAACCTGCCGTCAGAACTCAAAACAAATATAGAGAAAAGAGAACAAAGAAAAAGCCGGCGCGCATTGGATGGCCGGTT